>DCFY01000042.1:0-5578 GCA_002315155.1 Megamonas sp. UBA1792 | reverse complement strand
CTTTCACCCTGGACTGTCCGTGAAGCTTATGATGCGGCGATTATGGCCGTTAACTATTCCGAACGTTTCCGCACTCCGGTTATTCTGCTCATGGATGAAATCGTCGGTCATCTGCGTGAAAAGGTTGTACTGCCGGAAACAAAAGATATAAAGGTTTACCCGCGCCGCCAGCCGAAATGCTCTCGTGCCGAAGGCTATGAACCATATCGCCCGGACAAAGACCTTGTACCTAATATTGCTGACTTCGGTACAGGCTATCACATTCATGTAACTGGCCTGATTCATGATGAAACAGGATTTCCTGTTGGCAGTCCAAAGGTAACAGAGGAGTCCATCCGCCGTATGCACGAAAAAATTGAAATTGCCCGTGACGAAATCACGCACTATGATGAATTCTTTATGGAAGACGCCGACTATGCTGTCGTCACTTTTGGCGGAACTGCACGTACTGCCTATGAAGCCGTCGAAGCCGCTCGTGCGAAAGGACAAAAAGTCGGTCTTGTACGTCTTATGACGATCTGGCCGTTTGCCGATAAAGTCATCCACAAACTTGCAGGAAAAGTCAAAGGAATCCTTGTGCCGGAGCTCAACTACGGCCAGCTCGTCGGCGAAGTCGAACGTGCTGCCATGGCACAATGCCCAGTGCGACTTTTAGCAAAATACAATATGGAAATCTTCACACCGCAGGAAATCTGCAGCGGAATTGATGATCTCTGCAGGGGAGGTAAAGCCTAATGGAACGTTCCTATGAAAAATATTTTCGTCAAAATCGCCTGCCGCATCTATGGTGCCCGGGCTGCGGCAATGGTATCGCAATGAAAGCCATCGTTCAGGCAATCGAGAAAAAAGAAGGCTTCACGCAGGACAATACGATCATCGTATCCGGTATTGGCTGTTCCTCCCGTGCATCAGGTTATATGGACTTTGATACCCTTCATACGGCCCATGGCCGTGCTATACCGTTTGCTACCGGCATTAAAATGGCAAACCCATCGCTTAACGTCATTGTTATTACAGGGGATGGTGACTGTACTGCCATTGGCGGCAATCACTTTATCCATGGAGCACGCCGCAATATTGATCTCACGGTTGTACTCTTTAATAACAACATTTACGGCATGACCGGCGGCCAGGCCTCCCCGATGACGCCGCTTCATAAAAAAGCAACGACTGCACCTTATGGTACGGTTGATCGTCCTTTTGACGCCTGCCATCTTGCTGAAGCTGCCGGAGCAACCTATGTTGCCCGCAGTACAGCCTTTCATGTTCAGCATCTTACCGACATGATTGAAAAAGGTTTTGATAATAAGGGTTTTTCCTTCATCGAAGCTGTCGTTCAGTGCCCGACGGCGTTTGGCCGCAAGAATAAAATGGGTTCATCGGCCGACATGATGAAATGGATGCGTGACACAGCGGTCATGAAAGCCGCCTGGGACAAACTCGACGACGAAAAACGCGACGGCAAGTTCCCGATTGGTCTTTTCTATGAAAATGCCAGTGTCGACTATGCAACAGCGTACCAGAAAGTCATCGAAATTGCAGGGGGTGCTACTAAATGATGAAACAGCTCAGACTATCCGGCTCGGGAGGACAAGGTGTTATAACCGCTGCTATTATCCTTGCCGAAGCTGCTGTAGAAGAAGGTAAAGAAGCAGTACAGTCGCAGTCCTATGGACCGGAAGCGCGTGGCGGCGCTTCCAAGGCAGAAGTCATTATCTCTGATAAGCCAATCTACCATCCGAAAGTGCTTCATCCACAACTTGTCCTCGCGATGACACAGAAGGCCGCGGATAAGTACTATAGCGACCTTGATGCGGACGGGACACTTGTTATTGATGAAGACCTCGTTCCAAATGCGCCGGACTTCCCTCATACGATCAGGATTCCCATCACAAGACTTGCTGTAGAAAAGATTGGTAAGCCGCTTTTCGCAAACATTGTGGCACTGGGTGCTCTTGTTAAGATTACAAAGCTTGTTGACTTTGAAACGATCAAAGCATCTGTAGCCAATCGTGTACCACCTTCGACGATTGAAAAAAATATGCAGGCACTTCAGGTTGGCTATGATGCAGTAAAATAAAAAAAGTAAAACGGATAGTCATTTGAGGGGTTTCCCCAAAGGACTATCCGTTTCTATATAGAAGATGAAAAAAGTATTGTTTTAGCCATTTATTTAAAATAAAAATTATTTATGCGGAAAAACAAAATAGACTAACAAACATTGACTTTTAGCAGAGTAAGAAGATCCTTGAGAGCATGAATCGTATACTTCGGGAAAATCTGTGTTTTATTTGGTGTTTTGCCGGGGCAGAACCAACACGTGTCGATACCGGCATTAAGTCCGCCTTTGATATCAGAGCTAAGGGAATCCCCGATGATAAGCGTCTTTTTTCGATCAAAGCCATCAATATGAGACTTTACATAATCGAAGAAAAGCTTCTTCGGCTTGGCGGCACCAATCTCGCCCGAGATGAAAGAAGCCTCAAAGTAAAGGCCAATACCGGAGCGGGAAAGACGCGAATATTGCGTAAGGGGAACCCCGTTTGTGATGACATAAAGGCGATGGTTTTTCCTTAAAACAGAGAGAACCTCATGGACGTCGGGAATCTCCTGAATACCTTCATTCAAGTAAGCACGATAAGAAGCTTCCCATTCGGCTCCGTCAATTTCTTTACCATACAGTGCCATGAATCGGGAAAAGCGTGTGGGTAATATCTCTGCAGCAATAGCCTGACCACGCTCGACGGTCTGCCACATGCTGCGATTTAGATTTTTGTAGGCAGTATAGCGCTCGTCGGAGCAGAGTTCGTTTTTATCTTGAAGGAGCTGCTTAAACGAGGCCCTTTCATTTGCATCGAAATCGAGCAGCGTATTGTCGACATCGAAAAGCAGGGTTGTGTACATGATGATTGATCCCTCCGGTAGATTATGTTGATAAAATTACTTTACTACAAATAAAGCAGAAAGAAAAGGCGGGGCTTATTCTGTTTTGTACAGTATGCATAAGTTTGCTATAATAGATCATAGCAATAAAACAAAGGTGGCGTGGCAAAATGGAAGTTTTCAAAAATGATTGGGTTGAGTACCTGAGCGCAGAGCTCAAAGAGCCTTACTATATAAAGCTGCGGGAATTTCTTATACAGGAATATCGCACAAAACGTATTTATCCGAGCATGTATGATATTTTCAATGCATTACACTATACAAGCTATCATGAGGCAAAGGTCGTCATTCTCGGGCAGGACCCGTATCATAATCAGGGACAGGCACATGGGCTGAGCTTTTCTGTGCAGCCGGGAATTGAGCCGCCGCCATCTCTTATTAATATCTTTAAGGAGCTGGAGACGGATCTAGGCTGTACGATGCCGAACAACGGCTGTTTGAAGCCGTGGGCAGAGCAGGGTGTATTGCTTCTGAATACGGTTCTTACCGTACGTGAGCATGCGGCGAATTCACATCAAGGGCTTGGCTGGGAAACCTTTACGGATAAAGTTATATCACTTTTGAACGAGCGGGAAAAGCCATTGGCCTTCATCCTTTGGGGCAGTCCGGCACGTCGCAAGAAGGGGATGATTACGAATCCGCATCATTTTATCGTTGAGTCACCGCATCCAAGTCCGCTGTCAGCATATCGCGGATTTTTTGGTAGTCAGCCATTTTCACGAGTCAATGCATTTTTGGAAAAAACGGGACAAGTGCCAATCGATTGGCAGCTGCCTACTATATGAAAAAAGTGATGTATAATAAAAACGGGTTACGCAGAATCATTTTTGATTTTGCATAACCCGTTTCCTGGTTTTTTATTTGAATTTAAGTTTGTCACCAACGGAAAGACGTGGTAATACGTCACCTTTGACAATGATCTGTCCGGGCATTGTACCCTCGGCATTAAAAACAAGGGTGCAATGACCTTCATCGCGAAGATTCTGATTTGCATTACCTCCTACGGCAACGACTTCAAAGGAGGCTGGCCCCCAAATAAAAGTATCACCTACAACAATATCTTTTTTCAAGGAAGCCTCTGTATGTGCAACAACCATATCAGCGAGATTTGGCCGCAGACCTTCGTTGAGAAGGATTACGCTGCTGTTGTTTTCGAGAAAGGTTCGAGCGAGATTCCCTATGGCAGTAATACTTATTTCATATTTCATGCGTGTCAATCTCCTTAATAATAATCTGTATCAATACTATTATAACAGAAATCAAACAGATTGATATATGTTTTCTATTAAATTTTTGTAAAATGAAGAAAATTACTGAATCATATCTATGATTTATTTCAAAGTATACCAGCGAGCTTGAGCAGGTACTTGGCATTTGTTGTCTGACAGCGGCCTGCTTTGATCTTATAGTCGAAGTTAATCTTGTCTTTTGTGTAATATTCTTCAAAATGATAGTTCTTAACGGGGATACCTTCAATTGCGGGAGCAAGCTCGCAAAGTTCAAAGTCATGAGTCGATACAGCCGTGATGCTCCATGGATTTGCGAGCTTTTTAATAGCTTCACGTGCACCAATGATGCGGTCAGCAGAGTTAGTTCCTTTAAAGATTTCATCGATACAGATAAGCATAGGCTCTTTTTTTCTGCTGAATTCGACCATGCTTTTGATGCGAAGCAACTCAGCATAGAAAGTCGAGAGGCCTTTGGTGATATCATCATTCACGCGCATTGATGTAAAAACATGCATTCGTGTAAGTGTAAGCGAGTCCGCACAGACCGGTGCACCAGCATAGGCGAGGATTGCGGAACTGGCAAGTGTACGCAGAAAGGTTGTCTTGCCGGACATATTTGATCCCGTGATAATATGAACTTCACCAATTGCAGTGAGATCATTGGCAACAGCGGCGTCTTCGGTAAGCAAAAGATTTGTGAGGGCTTTGGCTTCGATATGGGGGGAAGTGTCGGCGGAGATCTTGGGAAACGTGCAGATTTCGCGTGTCTGACCAATTACAGCAAGGCTCAGGAGCGTCTCAATTTCAGAAAAGATATCGAACCAGAGACGGAGATGTTTGCCAACACGGGTTCGCCATATGGAAAAATGAAGCACGCAGTGAAAATCCCAGAGCAAAATCGTATTCGCAAAGAAAAAGAAAAAAAGATTATAACGCATGTTGGAACATTCGCTTAGACGATAAAGACGGCGTAAGAAATGCGAAGCCTGCGTGTCCTGAAGTTGTTTCTGCAACTTATTGAGGTAGGATGACTGAAAGGTGATCTTTTCGAGCCGGTCAAAAAGTTCACGATAAAGTTTCAGTTCGCGATAAATGTTGGAAAGTGGGGCAAGGCAGGCCGAATTGCGTCCAAAGCAAAGACTGGCGATAAAAAATTGCAAAAACAAAAGGATACTGCTGCTGATCCAGGAAATCATATCGGCAGCGGCAAGCACAAAGCTCAGAAGTGTGATCACTGGCAGCAGCCAAATCGTAAAATAAAGAAAACGGTTTGTATGTTCCTCGGCATTTTCACAGGATTGGATCATAGGGATTGTGTCGTGATGGTTCGGCAGCAACTGAAGCATGGCTTGTAGTTCGATGGCAAGCGTAGGCCGATTAATGAACTCCTGTACAGCTCGTTGCCG
>DCFY01000002.1:2281-10003 GCA_002315155.1 Megamonas sp. UBA1792 | reverse complement strand
GATGTTGCCGTAGAAGCGATTCTAAAACATTTTGCGAAAAAAGGTGAGTCAAACGGGAAACTCAATGTACTTACCGGCTGGCAAAATCCGGGGGATGTCCGGACGCTTAAACATCTTCTTTCGGCAATGCAGGTTGATGCTACGATGATTTTTGATATTGAAGAATTTGATGCTCCTTTGATGCCGGAGGGCAATCATGTGGCTCATGGCAGTACGACGATTGCAGATTTGGAAAGTACAGGAAGTGCAATCGGGACAATTGCATTGAATCGCTATGAAGTGAGCAAAGGTGCACAATACCTTGAGACGGAGTTCGGGGTACCTGCGGCTATCGGACCCACACCGATCGGTATACGCAATACGGATACTTTTTTGCAAAAGGTAAAAGAGATTACGGGTAAGCCGATCCCGGCGTCTCTGGTTAAAGAGCGCGGTATAGCACTTGATGCGATTACGGATGTTGCCCATATGTTTTTGGCAGACAAACGCGTGGCGATTTATGGGAATCCGGATTTAGTCATTGGTCTGGCAGAGTTTTGTCTGGATTTGGAGATGAAGCCTGTGCTGCTTTTGCTGGGGGATGACACGACGACGTATCCTGATGATCCGAGAATCAAGGCGCTGCAGGAAAAAGTCAGCTATAAGATGGAAATTATCATGAATGCAGATTTGTGGGAACTGGGAAATCGTGTGCAAAATGAGGGGTTGAAGCTGGACCTTATTTTGGGGCATTCGAAGGGAAGATTTATCGCTATGGATAGTCATATTCCTCTGGTTCGCGTTGGGTTCCCTGTTTTTGATCGTGCAGGTCTTTACCGCCAGCCGACGGTTGGGTATGAAGGCGCTATGCTTTTGGCAGAAAGAATGGCAAATGTCTGGTTTGCTGATATGGAATATACACAAAATAAAGAATGGCTGCTTAATATGTGGTAATGAGCAGTATGGAAAGGCAGCGCAAATGAAAAGATATCCTGTAGATAAGGAAGCATTTGAAAAAAATTATCATAGTGCGATGATGTATCATCGCCGGGCAAAACAGTTTTTGGCAGAGGAACAGAACGTAAGTGTAGTTTTTAATGTGGCTTCGGTTGCGATCGAAAATTATCTTATTGCGCTATGTGACCTTTATGGTGTTGATCCGGGAACTCATAATTATCAGTGTCTGGTAGATACGGTAGCAGAAGTCGGGGAGATTAAATTATCTACCCCAATGGCAGCAAAAATACGAGCCCTGGATGATGCTTATGAGATTTGTTCTTTGGAGAATTATCAGCGAAAAGAATGCTCGGAGCAGGCGGATGCTTTACAGGTGCTTGATGTATGCAAATATCTGGCAGGGTTATTTGATCAAAAACGCTGCGCTGCTGTACATCAGGGTGTGCCGGGTACAGTGATGTAGTGTCGGGGTAAGATTTTAATGTTTTGCTGAGAAAGGGGATTATCATGAACCTGCATTATGTACAACACGTTCCATTTGAACATCCCGGAACAATTTTGAGCTGGGCAGAGCAGCAGAGCTATTCTTTGAGCAGGACACTTATGTATGAGGATAGCAGCAGGTTCCCGCAGCAAAAAGATTTTGATTGGCTGATTGTGATGGGCGGACCAATGAATGTGGATGAGGAAGATCTTTATCCCTGGCTGAAAAAAGAAAAAAAGTTTATTGCGAAGAGTATAAAAGAGGGAAAAGTTGTTGTTGGAATCTGCCTGGGGGCCCAGCTTATTGCTGCAGTTCTTGGTGGAAAGGTAACGAAAAATCCGTGTAAAGAAATTGGCTGGTTTCCGATTTGTTTTGGTGATGAAGCACAGTCTATGCCGCTGTTTTCTCAATTTCCTAAAGAAATGATGGTTTTTCAATGGCATGGGGATACGTTTAGTGAACTTCCGCAAGAGGCTCATTGTTTGGCAAAGAGTCTTGGCTGCGAACATCAGGCGTTTGTTTATCGCCAGCGTGTATTCGGGTTTCAATATCATTTGGAAAACACAGCAGAAATCATTAACGATTTGCTGCTTCACTGTGCGGATGAGTTGGTACCCGGTGCATATGTTCAAACGCAGGAGGAGATTGTATCACACCCGGAATATATGGAACAGGCACAGCTGAATATGGGAAAGTTCCTTGATGGCTTAGATGCTCTGTATAAAAAAGGAGAGATTTGATGGGACCTATTCGTTATCAGCAGCGAGTCTGCCAGGATGAAGAGAAAATTCAGCGCTTTTTGACAAAGATGCGGGTTGGTACATTGGCAATGATAAGCAACGGCATGCCTTATGCAGTTCCGCTCAATTATGTTTGGACTGGTACAGCGTTATATTTTCATGGACTTGCTTCAGGCAGAAAAGCTGAGACGCTGCAGGGGAATCCGTGGGGCTGTTTTACTGTTTTTCAGGAATACGGAACGGTAATGGATGATATGCCGTGTGCGGCAGATACTGCATATCTAAGTATCATGTTGTTTGGTCAAACGATACAGGTTGAAGACAACAAAGAAAAAACAATGGTTTTACAGAAATTAGTAGATAAGTATATGCCGGGATATTATAAAAAGTCATTGACGGAGAAGCTGGTGGAGAACTATCGATCGAGCCACGATCAACGAGGCGTACAGGTATATAAGATTGTTCCAAAGACCATAACTGCAAAAGAAAATAAAGCGGCGGCAGAAGAGTTGTTTCCGGCAGAGAACGATACCGACAAAGTTTAAAATTTGTGATTATAGGAGATGATCGTATATGTTGATGGTAAGAGCTTTTGTCAGACCTGAAAAAAAAGATGTGATTTTAGGAAGTCTTTCTCAAGCAGGGTTTCATGCGGCAACTGTTATTGATGTTGTTGGACGTGGTAAGCAGCAAGGGATAAAAATCGGTGAGCTGATTTATGATGAAATACCAAAGTCATTGATTCTTGTAGGGATAGAAGAAGACGCAAGGGATCAGGTTGTAGATATCATCATCAAAAACAGTAAGACGGGAGAATTTGGTGCGTTTGGTGATGGAAAAATTTTTATCACAAAATTAGAAGAGGTCTATACCGTTTCCAGCGGAAAAACGGGTCTATAGAGGAGGGCGAGCACATGAAAGAGGTTATGGCCGTTATTCGTATGGACAAAGTCAATCCAACGAAAAAAGCTTTATTGGAAGTCGGTATTCCCGGATTTAGCGCGATTTCAGTGATGGGAAGAGGAAAACTGGTCAATGATCCCTCTGTGATTACGGAACGCAAGAAAACTATTTTGGCTTTGGGTCGTTCGACAGATGACAAGGTCGCGGAAAAGATGGTGGTTGAATTTTTAGATGGCACGCGATTATTTCCGCGCCGCTTATTTACGGTTCTGGTTCGTGATGAGGAGGTCGCACGTACGGTAGACGCAATTATCAGGGTAAACCGGACGGAAAATAAGGTTGGTGATGGTAAGATTTTTATTTTGCCGTTTGATGAGGCAATCCGTATTCGTACGGGCGATACGGGAAATAGTGCATTATAAATCCGCGTACATAAAGTGAACGTGTAAAAAATAAGGCAGCTTTTCTATGGTGTTTACCATAGAAAAGCTGCCTCGTTTTAATATGATTATAATTCGGCGATAATCTCGCCCATTCGGGAGACATCATATCCGCCCAAGCCTTCGATTTCTTTGCGGAATTCATTAGAGCGCAAGATCTCCAGTAAGACATCACGGTGGTTTTGGTTGATATCGCGATTTAATACAATTAAGTCGTAGCGTTCTTTTTTTAAAGGGATAAATTCGACACCTTGTACCTGCATTGCTGCTTTTTCCGTACCAAGTCCAACATCGGCATCGCCGCGGGCTACGCAGCTGGCAACGGCTAAATGACTCATTTCCTCATTGTCGTAGCCATTGATTTCATGCGGATCAATATGGAGCTGACGAAATTTCTCGTCCAATAAGACACGGGCACCTGCACCGCGTTCCCGGTTAATAAACAGGATATTCTCACGGATGAGATCTTCCCAATCAAGTATGTTTTTGGGGTTGCCAGGGGCAACATAGAAGCCCTCTGTACGAAAAACAAGATTGATGATCTGGACATTTTCTCCGGGAAGATAACGTCTGGCATAGGCAACATTGTAGTCATCGTTGTCACCATCCCATAAATGGACACTGGCAATGTGTGCGGTCCGGTTATATAGTGAAGTCAGTCCACTGATGCTGCCAACGTAGCGGCGCAAAATATGCACGTGCAGAATCTTTTCCAAATGATTTGAGAGAATATCCAAGACCAAATCCTGTCCACAGATGATGATGCTTTCTGTATCTGGATTTTTTGTTGAAGCTTCAACTGGCATACTTGCATATTCACCATGCAGTGGTTCGTTTTTTGCCTGTTTTGTATAGGTATCTAAATCGTTTTTTGCAATGCGCATGCTGCGGCCGATACGATATACGGGCAGTTCATTGCGTTTAATTAACTCGTATACGGTAAAGCGGGAAATGTTGAGGATTTTTGCAACTTCGTCAACTTTATATAATTTACTATCTGCCATATTTGCCAGAGCCTCCAAATGTGAATTATCTATTGAAAAAGTTTGTTCTTTAGTATAACCATAGAAGAGATAATATAACTTCACTATATCATGCGGATACCTGCATTGCAAGGCTCCGGAGCGACAGGCTTGATGCTTTTTGCTAAACTGCAAGCAGTTGGATAACACACAAAAAGGTTCATACATAATTGATGAGAAACATCATTGTGTATGAACCTTTTGGGTTTTTACTTAATGTTTAGGAACTGGACTACTGTGGTGATAATTGGTCATGCGGTTGTTTGGGGGTAATATTTGCTGCTGGTGCAGTGGTATCATAAATTTTTAAATAAGTCTGCCTGATTTTATTATATTGTTTTATTATGTTGTAAATTTCAAGTTTGGTAGTAGCATCAAATAGCTTTTGTAAGTAAGTCTCAAGTTCTTCCTGTACAATGATGTTATGTGATAGTGGTATTTTTTCCAATAAGATGTGGCTGTTGAAAATTGCGATTGCATAAGCAACGGCGGCTTTTATAAGGCAAATGCTTTCATCAGCAAACACGTGGGTTGCTGCAAGCCAGGCCGGGTCGTCATACCGATCAATCAATTTTTTGTTTTTATTATCAAGAGAAAAAGCCTTTCGCATAAAAAGTTCATACTCAAATTCCATTTTAAAGTCACTAATCATAATAATATCTCCCTTTGTCGAAAAATTACGAATAAACATGATAGTTTTACAGACACGTTTTATACTTGCAGATACATATTGCAAGTATAGAAAGACATATGCATATCATATTGAGCTCGGGGAGGCGTTAGCAGGAAATGAATTCAGGACGAATCTTTTGAATTTAGTGATAGGTGGTGCAACATAGCTGTTTGTTACATAACTCAAATAAATAACTCTTTCACAAGTTGATGATTCAATAGGCAGGATATTTACATTATAGTTTGAAATCCCCTGGAATTTAGGAACGATGGCAATACCCAGATTGTTAGCGACAAAGCCACAGATTGCGTGATCGTCGGAGAGCTGAAAAACAATATGCGGCGTCAGATTAGCATCGAGAAACAAATCGTCAATAATTTTCCGAATGCCGCTTTTAGAGTAATAACTAATAAGCGGGTAGTCTGCAATCTGAGAAAGTTTAACGGAAGAGCAGCAATTTAAATCATGTTTTGTCGGTGTAATAAGACATAATTCATCTTTGAAAATGGGAATACAAGTGATATCGCTTTCGTTGATTTTGGCAGTAAAAGCCAGATCTGTTTTATTTGTCGCGAAGTTGTTAAGAATATCCTGTGTTGTTCCTTCAAAAAGATTAAAGCTTATTTTATTGCTGGCCTGTTCCTGGTAAAACTGGCTGATGATACTAGGAATGAATTGTGGTCCTAAGGAATAAAGATAGTCTAGATTTATAGTGCCACAAGTAGGATCAACTAAAACTTGGAGCTGCTTTTTGCTCTCGTCTAGTTCATTCAGAATTGTATCGATATGAGAAAGAAAAAATTTACCATATCGATTCAATTGTACATTTCGACCATTTTTATTAAACAAGCATACATTTAATTCCTTTTCAAGGCTTTTAATTGAATGAGTAAGGCTGGGCTGGGCAATTGATAAGATTTTAGCAGCGCGAGTATAGTGTTCTGTCTGTGCTAATACCCGAAAATATTCAAGTTGAAATAGATTCATAAAAAAGCCCCTCTGTAAAATAGTTTCACAAGAAAATATGGATTATAAAGAATAAAGAAAAATACTTTTTGTTGTTACCTTCAGTATAGATGGTTTTTTTGTAATATGCTACCTTTTCACGTAAATATTTTTTATGAAAGTTATGAATACATAAATGATAGTCATAATCTATCTGTCTTATAGAAATATGACATTGGACATAAAACAACTGTTCAGTCATAATGAACTATATCGAATATAATTTGCTCGCAATGACGCCCTTGATTTGTAATTGTTTTAATGGATAACTGTGTCAGTATTGATATGAAAAGAGGGAGTTTAATGGATTTTGCATTGACTGAGGAACAAACATTGATTCAGCAGACGGTAAAAGAATTTGCACAGGATCAAGAGAAAGAGTCCGTTGAAAAAGTTTTTAGAGGACTGGCTGAATTGGATTTTATGGGGATTTTTGTACCGGAAAAATATTCTGGAGCGGGATGTGATTTTGTAAGCTATACCCTTGCAGTGGAAGAACTGGCGAAAGTGTCGGCCTCTGTTGCTTTAGGATATGCAATACATAGTACGCAAGCTGCATATGCTTTATTAAAATGGGGTAGCGATACATTAAAAGAGAAATATCTGATTGCATTAAGCAAAGGTGATAAAATTGGTTCGTATGCTTATGGTGAAGCAGGCGAAAGTGAAGATTTGCTTTTACTTAATACAGTGGCAGAAAAAAAAGAAGACGGGTATTGCTTAAGTGGTAAAAAAACGTTTGTTATCAATGGAGACATTGCAGATTTATATATTGTTTTTGCGAAAATAGAAGATAGATTGAGTGCTTTTGTTGTGGAAAAAGGAATGACAGGAGTTTCTTTTGAAAGCCCATATACGAAAATGGGATTGGACGGATTGACAGCTGCAACAATGTGCTTGGACAATGTTTATGTTTCAGCAAAAAACATTTTAGGTGAAGAAGGCTGTGGAGAAGAAATTGCACAAGCGGTGCAGGAACTCTATAGTATTAGTCTTGCTGCAATTGCAAATGGAATTGCAGAAAATGCGAAGATAAAATGCATTTCTTATGGTAAACAGCGTGTCCAGTTTAAGCAGCCAATTATTTCGTTTGATGCTTTGCGGGAAATGATCGGAAATATGACAATAACGATCGAAGCTGCACGTTTGCTGACATATAAAGCGGCATTTGAGAAAGATCAAAATAAGGCTTTTGGTGAAACTGCAAGAATGGCAAGATGTTTTGCTGTTAAGACGGGTGAAACAAACTGTCGAAATGCAATTCAGTTCCATGGTGGGTATGGTTATACAAAGGATTTAGGGGTAGAGGTCCTGTTACGAGATATAAAAGGGCTTTCAGTTATTGAAACATTAAAAAAACCATTAGTTTTAGCTGTTGCGGATGATGAAATTGATTAATTGTTTTATGATTGAACGATAAATTTTAATTATTGAAAATTAAAAAATAAATTAAAATCATTGGAGCTTATTTTGTTAAATAGGTTTCAATGATTTTTTATTTTGTATATATAAACAGACC
>DCFY01000002.1:0-1967 GCA_002315155.1 Megamonas sp. UBA1792 | reverse complement strand
ATGTGTTTAAAAAATCAAATTGATAGAAAAATTCTATCAATTTGATTCCAATTATACATTAGACGTATTAAAACACGAAATGTACAATAAATATTGTAAATAATATCATATGTTTGGGCGACATGCGATAAGAATTATAACTCGATAAATTTTGTTGGTTAAATTAAGATAGGAAAAGCTATACGAGGAGGAATTCAGGTGGATTTTCAAATATCGAAGACACACAAGTTATTGCGTAAAATGGTTAGGGATTTTGCTGAAAAAGAAGTAAAACCAATTGCTAGAGAAATAGATGAAAATAAGAAATACCCGCTGGAAACGTTGAAAAAATTCTATGAAAATGGATTTATGAGTTTTTACCTTCCAAGAGAACAGGGGGGGGCTGGTGGTGATACGCTGGGGTATTTAATCACAATTGAAGAGCTGGCAAAAGCCTGTCCTCCTACAGCAGGAATTTTATCGGGACATAATGAAGCAGCAATTGCCACAATTTGTCGTAGCGGAACGCAGTATCAAAAAGATAAATATCTGCCACAACTTGTTACGAGCCGGCTTGGGGGATTTACGATGACAGAGCCCAATGCGGGATCTGATGCCAATGGTGTTCAGACCCAAGCTGAATGCAAAGGTGACTATTATCTGGTAAATGGTACAAAGTGCTTTGTAACGAATGGTGGGCATGCGGGATTGTTCATATTTATTGCAGTAACCGATCCAACGGCAAAGCCAAGTCGTGCAAAATCTGCATTTATTCTTGATAAGGATTTCCCGGGTGTAAGTGTAGGAAAAGAAGAAAAAACGATGGGGTTTAGGGCGGCATCCATTTGTGAGCTTCGTCTGAAAAATGTAAAAATACCAAAAGAAAATTTACTGGGCAATGAAGGTGACGGACTTCGTATTGCGCTGGGCGGGCTGGAAGGCGGCCGAATCATTGTAGCTGGAGAAGCTATTGGATTAGCGCAGAGTTGTATTGATGAAGTGATTTCCTTTGTTAATAAGTACAAGTTAAATGGCAAGCGGTTGGCTGGTTACCAGCATATACAGTTCAAGTTAGCAGAAATGCAAACGCAAGTCGATGCAGCAAGGCTTTTGGCATATAAAGCAGCTACGATGCTGGATTCTAAGATTCCTTGTACATTGGAAGCTTCAGAAGCAAAATATTTTGCGACAATGACGGCTAATGATATTGCCAGTGCATCCGTGGATCTGATTGGTCAATATGGATATACCAATCAGTATCCGGTAGAAAGATATATGAGAGATGCCAAAATCATGGAAATTTATGAAGGAACAAATCAGATTCAACGCATGGTTATTTCAAGAGCGTTAGGGCTTATTACCAGAGAACCGAGATCTAAAAAATAATAGTTGCAAAAGCTGATAAAACGCAATTGGGAGGATGAAATAGATATGAACATACTTGTGTATGCAACACACCAGCATGAAGATGAGCAATATATGAATGAAGTAGGTAAAGTAAGTATAGAGGCTGGTTTGAAGATGAAAGACAGCAATAAGGATGCTGTTGTAACAGCGATTACGGTAGGTGTGAACTGTGAAGATGCATTGTACGAAGCCTATGGTATGGGAGTTGATCAAGCGGCGCTGTTAGTTGGTGAGGAAACATCGGCAAACATTGCTTGTATGATTAAGAAAATGCCATATGATATGGTTTTTATCAATGATGAAATAGGTGCTGCGGTAGCAGAGGAACTAAATGTATCTTCTATAGAGTATAAAGAAGATACTATGAAAACGGCAGCAAAGCCATGTGTAGTACTTATGAAGGAAAATATGCTGACGGCACGTTATATGAACATTGCTAATGTTTTTAGCGCTTATGATAAAAAAATTGTGCAGCTATAGTTGTGAGAGTATTTAAAAATTATTGTTGGAGGCAGGGAATTAGATGGGTAAAACAGTTAAAGCAAGAAAAGTAGTGATTGGTGAAGGAATTCCTAAAATTT
>DCFY01000143.1 GCA_002315155.1 Megamonas sp. UBA1792 | reverse complement strand
ACAGGGAATAAAGCTGGGAGGCTTTTTTGTGAAAGATAAGAAAATAGCGGTAGTCATGGGTGGGCCTTCTTCGGAAGCAGAGGTTTCACGAAAGACTGGTACAGCAATACTAAATGCGCTCAAATCAAAAGGCTATAATGCGGAGGGGCTGGAGTTTGAGCCGGAAAATTTTGCTGAACAGATAAAAAAGAGTGGTTGTAATGTTGTATTTAATGCAATGCATGGCAGGTTTGGCGAAGATGGTGTCATGCAGGGAGCACTGGATCTTTTAGGAATTCCTTATACAGGCTCCGGTGTACTTGCTGCCGCTATAACAATGGACAAGGCTGCTTCGAAACGTATATTTCGGGCGGAAGGCATATCGACACCTTATTCCAAGACTTATGTCAGGAAGGACATGGAACGTGCACTTGTCGGAGAAATCGTTGCAGAATTTTCTCTGCCGCTTGTTATTAAAGCCGCATCGCAAGGATCAAGCATTGGGGTCTTTATCGTTGAAAAAAATGAGGACATAGAAACAGCGCTCAAAACAGCATTTGTTTACAGTCAGGAAGTGCTTGTCGAAGAATTTATTAACGGCAGAGAACTTACGGTTGCCGTATGGGGAAATGAGAAAAAAGAAGCGTTTCCGATCATTGAAATTACGACATCATCGGGTCGCTATGATTATGAAAGTAAATATACAAAAGGGGCATCTACTCATATAATCCCGGCAGTGATACCGGCGGAACTTACAGCAAAAATCAAACAGCTGGCGATTAAAACCTTTACGGTTTGCGGCTGTAAGGGTGTTGCCCGTGTAGATGTTATGCTCAGTAAAGAGAATATTCCTTATGTGCTCGAAGTAAATTCTGTGCCGGGGATGACGGAGCTTTCCCTTGTACCGGATGCGGGACGTGCAATGGGGATTGAGTTTCCGGAACTTTGCGAACGGATTTTGCAAATGGTAGACTACGAAAAGTAGGAAATGGGTATAGTACCAGGAAAAAGCCGGGCAGAAAAATCTGTCTGGTTTTTTTATGAGACAAAAGTCGGTTTTCATATTTTTTATAGTTGGTATATAATGAATTTAGCTATATATATATAATGGAGGAGCTATCATGGGATTGCACGACACGAAGTCACATATGATTTCAAAAAGAACGGTAACAATCATAATGGTTTCGGTTTTTTTTTGTATAGTGCTGGCAGCATTGCTTTTTTCTCCTTTATTTAAGGTAAGGAATATTAAGACCATAGGAAATATGTATATTTCGACAGAGGATGTTTGCCGGATTGCTGGAGCTTCTGAAGGGGTCAATATATTTCAACTGCAGACCAATCGGATGACAGAACAGCTGAATAGAGATCTTCGTATAGAAAAAGCATCTGTTCGGCGGGTGTTTCCGTCAACCATCGAAATTCAGATACAGGAGCGTGTTCCGGTAGCAACGATTGCCTGTGAATATGGCTATCTGGATATAGATCGGGCGGGAAAAGTACTGGATGCGTATCGCAGTCCTAAGAATATGCAAGTTCCACTGATTACAGGAATTATAGTTCGGGATCTTTATGTTGGCGATGAAATACAGGAACCGTCTATTCAAAAGGTTCTGGAATATCTGGCATGTCTTGATTCCGAAGCGGTTGCTCAATTGGTAGAAATTCATATTGTTTTACCGAACCGTGCGTTGGCGTACACGGCAGGATCAGTACAGATTCGTATTGGTGCTTTGGAACGTCTCGAAGAAAAAGCAAAGCTGACAGAGGGATTTTTGGCTGAGTTAAAGACAGCGAAACATGCAATTGCGTATATCGATTTTGATTTTGCATCGCCATTTATAAAATTTAAAGAATAAGAGGAAGAGAGCTTGATGTTAACAATAAAACAAGGACGCATCTCAATTGCCTGCGTTTGCATGGTATTGGGTTTTATGCTGGCAGTGCAGTTTCGTACGACGCAGGATCTAAAGTCTTCGGTTTCGCATCAGCGAGTGGAAGAGCTGTCTGAACGTCTCCTGCAGACAGAAAAGGAACGGGATGGTTTACAGGATGAAATCAATGAGTTGAAGCAAACTTCTGGTTATGAAACGGAAGTGAAAGCCATAAAGGATTTGCGCATGTTTTCCGGGGCGCTGGCTGTAGAAGGCCCAGGGGTTGTTATCACACTGGATGACAGTAAAAGCATCTCGAAGGCAGGAGAAAACCAAAATCTATATCTTATTCATGACGATGATCTTCTAAAGGTTATTAATGAGCTTAAGGCGGCAGGAGCGGAGGCTTTATCAATCAATGGACAGCGTCTTGTTGCGACATCGGAGATTCGTTGTGCCGGGCCAACGCTTTCCGTAAATAATGTACGTTCGGCGCCACCGTATGAAATATGTGCAATTGGTGATGTGCAAAATCTCATGAATGCGCTCAATATGCGCGGCGGTGTTGCTGAGACGCTGAAGGTATGGGGCATTCAGCTGGATATAAAGCAGAATGAGAATGTGCAGGTTCCGGCTTACAAAGGGTCCTTTCAGTTTAAGCTGGCAAAGGCTGTAAGTCAGGAGGGGAAAAATAAGTGATTTTACCTGTTGTTGGACTTCTTATTGGTATCGTCGCAGGAGTTTTTTGTCCATTGTTTATTCCTGTAGCTTACGCAAAACTTTTTTCTGTAGCACTTCTTGCTTCGCTTGATTCTGTGTTTGGTGGATTGCGGGCGGCGGCAGAGGAAAAATTTGATAATATGATATTTATTTCCGGCTTTTTTACAAATGCGCTTTTAGCTGCTGTGCTTGTCTATGTTGGTGATCGTCTGGGGATTGATTTATATTATGTAGCACTTCTTGCATTTGGACTTAGGATATTTCAGAATCTCGCAATTATCCGTTGTTACTTTTTGAAGAAATAAGCAGTTGTGCATTTTTATTAAAAAAATGTTATAAGAAAAAAGGATAAGAGGCATTTTTATTGAATAGTATAAAAATGAAATGTAAAAAATATAGAGGCGTTTGATAAATAGGGAATATACCTGTCTGGCTGCAAGATAAATTGTCGCTGCAAGGTGCTCAAATACGAATATCACGGAGGTTATTTATAGTGATCGAATTAGATATGGATCTGGAACAATTCGCGAAAATAAAGGTAATTGGTGTCGGCGGCGGTGGTAACAATGCTGTAAACCGTATGATTTCTGCAGGTCTTAAGGGTGTAGAGTTCATTTCGGTAAATACGGATGCGCAGGCACTTTTGCATGCAATGGCACCAAAGCGCATGCAGATCGGCGAAAAGCTCACGCGAGGTCTTGGTGCAGGAGCAAAACCGGAAATTGGTGAAAAGGCCGCACAGGAAAGCCGCGAAGAAATCATTGCAGCGCTGCAGGGGGCAGATATGGTATTTGTTACAGCTGGTATGGGCGGTGGGACAGGTACGGGCGCAGCTCCGGTTGTTGCAGAATGTGCCCGTGAAATCGGTGCACTTACGGTTGGCGTTGTAACAAAGCCGTTTACTTTTGAAGGCCGTAAACGCTTTAATCAGGCAGATAGTGGCATAGCAAATCTCAAGGCAAATGTGGATACGCTCATTACGATTCCGAATGATCGTTTGCTGCAGGTCGTTGATAAAAAAACATCAATGATGGAAGCTTTTCGCATCGCAGATGATGTCCTGCGGCAAGGTGTACAGGGAATATCTGACCTTATCGCAGTGCCGGGACTTATCAATCTTGATTTTGCTGATGTGAAGTCGATTATGACAAATGCAGGCTCTGCACTTATGGGAATTGGTGAAGGCAGTGGTGATAATGCTGCTGTAACGGCGGCAAAGGCAGCGATTAACTCACCGCTTTTGGAAACATCCATTCAGGGGGCTAAGGGCGTTTTACTGAATATTACGGGCAGTTCGGAACTCAGCCTTTTTGAAGTTAATGAAGCATCGGAAATTATCTCGGAAGCTACCCATGAAAATGCGAATATCATTTTTGGCGCAGCAATTGATGACACGATGGAAGACACAGTAAGGGTAACTGTTATTGCAACGGGATTTGATAGTGATGGGCCGGTTATTCCGAAACTTACAGAAAAAAGCTTTAATGCAGATACGGGAGCCTCACAAAAAATTGATGTATTTAAAGTGAATAATATCGATATCCCGATTTGGATGAGAAAAAGTAAATAAAGTTGGCGGAAATAGGGCAGATGGCTGTTTATTTTTGACAGACATCTGTTTTTTTGTGAATAAAGGTTGTGTAAAACACAGATATTGTTTATAATAATAACAAGTATGTTTGACAAAGGGACGTTTTTGTTGGGGGATATTTGCAATGAAACGATATACATTGTTGCTGTTTATAGCATTTATGCTGGTGCTTGTTATCATAGGAGGAACCACATATCTGGCTGGCTATGCAGATCGACCAGAGGAAGATAAGGCAGTACAGAATCTGACGGTTTATACAACGCTGCCAACGGAGAATCTTGCGGTTTTAGCTGCGGACTATGAGAAGGCGAATAAAGTAAAGGTGCATTTTGTTCCGTTAACGGAAAAAGAACTGCTTATCAGGCTGAAGGATACTCAGTTATCAAAAGATAAGGGTGATCTCGTTCTTACTGACAGAGAGATTTTGCAGCAAGCTGCTGTAGATGGGAAGCTTGTGAAATATGTTTCTGAGCAGAGTGATCTGGTGCCGGAAAAGTTTAAAGATGAAAATGCATTCTGGATTGGAACATGGTATGATCCAATCGTGTTTTGTGCGAATAAAGATTATTTGAAAACTTTACCGCGAATTCCTGTAACATGGAATGATTTAGCGGATTCTCATAATGTACGTATTGGCATAACCGATTTTCTTGCAGCAGATGCATCATCGAATCTGCTTTTTACACTGGTTGCACAGTATGACGAAAATCAGGTGTTCATGATGCTGCGCAAGCTGCATCCTAAGGTAGTGCAGTATTCAAAGTATTTATCTACACCGGTTCGTATGGCTGGGATGGGTGAAGTAGATATTTCGATCGCTGTACAGAGTGAAACGCTTCGTTATATCAATGAAGGATTTCCACTTATCGTGATTTATCCTACGGATGGAACGGCTTATAAACTTACTGGTGCAGGGATACTGGCGGGTACTTCCAATATGGAGCCAGCAAAAAAGTTTATGGATTGGCTGCTCGGGGATGAAGTGCAGCTCATTTTGCAGAAAAATGGTTTTTTCTTTGTACCAACCAATCATGCAACGATGGCTTACAAGTCGTTTAGTGGTAAGAATCTTGTGCTTTTTGACAATGTGACGAATCTTTCGGAGCAGCAGAAGCATGCTGTCCTTGATCGCTGGGTTAAAAACATACGTTTGAAGTAAGAAGAATAGTTCAGACAGGGATATACTTGTCTGAACTTTACTCATTTTGAGTAGTAGGAGGGAAAAGTTAGTGAAAGCAGGTTTTATTAGTCTTGGTTGTGCCAAGAATCTTGTTGATACAGAAGTGATGCTGGGGATACTTCGGGATAACAAAATCGAGTTTACACCGGACCCGGCTGAAGCAGAGATTCTTATTGTAAACACCTGCAGCTTTATCAAGTCTGCTAAGGAAGAGTCAATAACAACTGTGCTGAATATGGCTGAGTATAAGACAAATGGGAAATGCCGTTCTTTGATTATTGCTGGCTGTCTTGGACAACGCTATAAGCAAGAGCTGCTGGACGAAATTCCGGAAGCTGATGCGATTGTTGGTACAGGTGCATGGCAGCGCATCATGGAAGCTGTTGATGAAACGCTCAAAGGAAATCGTGTTGTTTTGGCGGGTGAGTCCGAGATCATTTATGATGAAAAGACACCGCGTATTACGACGACACCGGAATACTCGGCTTATGT
>DCFY01000093.1 GCA_002315155.1 Megamonas sp. UBA1792 | reverse complement strand
AGATTTCTGTTGGTGATAAAATGGCAGGTCGTCATGGTAATAAAGGGGTTGTGTCACGCATCATGCGTGAAGAAGATATGCCGTTCCTGCCAGATGGTACGCCGGTTAATATTGTTTTGAATCCACTTGGTGTACCATCTCGAATGAATATAGGTCAGGTACTCGAAACGCATCTTGGTATGGCAGTACGTGCACTTGGTATGCAGATCAAATCAGGTGATCCTCTGGTTGAAAAAAGATTGCGTGATATTGGTTATGATTTTGATAAAAATGGTATGCCAAAACCAGATGTGGCTGGAATTCATATTGCTACACCAGTATTTGATGGTGCAAAGGAAAATGAAGTCTTTGATACACTTCGTGCAGCAGGGCTTCGCGATGATGGTAAGACAATTCTTTATGATGGTCGTACCGGAGACGCATTCGATAACCCTGTAACGGTTGGTTGTGTGTACATGTTGAAGCTTCATCATCTTGTTGATGATAAAATCCATGCACGTTCAACAGGTCCTTATTCGCTTGTTACACAGCAGCCATTGGGTGGTAAAGCTCAATTCGGCGGGCAGCGTTTTGGGGAAATGGAAGTTTGGGCACTTGAAGCATATGGTGCCGCATATACACTGCAGGAAATCTTAACAGTTAAGTCCGATGATGTTGTTGGTCGTGTTAAGACGTATGAAGCTATTGTAAAAGGCGAAAACATTCCGGAACCGGGTGTGCCGGAATCGTTTAAGGTTCTTATTAAAGAATTACAGAGTATTGGACTCGATATAAAAGTACTTTCTGAAGACGCTAAGGAAATCATGATCCATGATACGGATGACGACATCAATGAAACAGCGAAAGAGCTGGAGATTGATGTGACTGGAGTAGATCCTAATAAGGATAAGCCGGTAGTGAAGCCCGTTTCAACGGAAATATATGATGGAGACACTGAGCAGCCTGTAGATGATGATAATATCATTGCAGAGCTTGGTAACATGGGGAATTCAGAAGTGCATCAGAAAGATACTGATAAAGTCGCAGATATTAATATTGATGATATTGTCGGCGACGACTCTGAAAAATAGAAGGGAGTGACACCCCCTTGTTGGATGTAAATAATTTTGATTCAATGCGTATAGGGCTTGCGTCACCGGAAAAGATTAGAGATTGGTCTTATGGTGAAGTAAAGAAGCCGGAAACAATTAATTATCGTACACTCAAACCAGAACGAGATGGTCTGTTCTGTGAAAAGATTTTTGGACCAACGCGTGATTGGGAATGCCATTGCGGTAAGTACAAGAGAATTCGTTATAAAGGTATTATTTGTGATCGCTGTGGAGTAGAAGTAACACGTTCTAAAGTTCGTCGTGAACGTATGGGGCATATTGAGCTTGCAGCTCCGGTATCTCATATTTGGTATTTTAAGGGGATTCCGAGTCGCATGGGTCTGATCCTTGACATTTCACCGCGCTCTCTTGAAAAAGTTCTTTATTTCGCTTCGTATATTGTTCTTGATCCAGCAGACACGCCGCTTATGAAAAAGCAGCTTTTGACGGAAAATGAGTACCGCGAATATCGGACGAAGTATGGTGCAGCTTTTAAAGTTGGCATGGGTGCTGAGGCGGTAAAAAAACTCCTTGAGGAACTTGATCTTGAAAAGATGAATACGGATCTTCGTCAAGAACTCAAAGAAGTAAGTGGTCAGCGTAAGATTCGGGCGATTCGCCGTCTTGAAGTCGTAGAAGCATTTCGTAAGTCGGGAAATATGCCATCGTGGATGATTATGGATGTTGTTCCGGTAATTCCACCTGAACTTCGCCCGATGGTTCAGCTTGATGGTGGTCGTTTTGCAACGTCAGATCTTAATGATCTTTATCGTCGTGTAATTAATCGTAATAATCGTTTGAAGCGTTTGCTTGATCTTGGAGCGCCAGATATTATTGTTCGCAATGAAAAACGTATGCTGCAGGAAGCGGTCGATGCTCTTATCGATAATGGTCGCCGTGGCCGTCCAGTAACAGGCCCGGGGAACAGACCGTTAAAATCTCTCAGTGATATGTTAAAAGGGAAACAAGGACGTTTCCGTCAGAACTTACTTGGTAAACGTGTCGATTATTCTGGTCGTTCTGTTATCGTTGTAGGTCCTGAACTCAAGTTGCATCAATGTGGTTTGCCGAAAGAAATGGCATTGGAATTGTTTAAACCATTTGTAATGAAGAAGCTTGTAAATGCAGATCTTGCTCATAATATTAAATCAGCAAAACGTATGGTTGAGCGCGTTCGTCCGGAAGTTTGGGATGTGCTTGAAGAAGTTATCAAGGAACATCCAGTACTTCTGAATCGTGCGCCGACACTTCATAGACTTGGTATTCAGGCATTTGAACCAGTCCTTACTGAAGGTAGGGCATTAAAACTTCATCCGTTGGCTTGTACAGCATATAATGCCGATTTTGATGGGGATCAGATGGCCATTCATTTACCGCTTTCTGCCGAAGCACAGGCAGAAGCACGTGTGCTCATGCTCGCAGCAAATCATATCCTTGCACCAAAAGATGGTCGTCCGATTATTGTTCCGACACAAGATATGGTACTTGGTTCTTATTACCTTACAATTATTAGACCGGGGTCACTTGGTGAAGGTAAGATCTGTACAGGAATCAATGAAGCTTTACTTGCTTATCAGCAGAAAGAACTTTCTCTGCAGGCAGCAATTCAGGTTCGTATTGAAGGCTATGGTCTTGTCCGGACGACGCTTGGTCGTATGATTTTCAATGAGATATTGCCAAAGGAAATTCGTTATTATCATAAGGATGAAGGTAATGATCAGTGGTGCCTTGGGATTCTTATGGATAAAAAACAGCTTGGAAAACTTGTTGCGGAATGTTATAAACACTTTGGTGGCAGCATGACGGCAGAAGTCATTGATGGTGTAAAAAATCTTGGTTATCATTATGCTTGTATTGCAGGTATGACCGTAGCTATTTCAGATATTATTATTCCACCGGAAAAGAAAGGAATTCTTGCCGCAACGGAAAAAGAAGTCAATGGTGTTGAACGTCTATACAGTCGTGGTCTTATTACAGATGAAGAACGCTATAATAAGGTTATTACGCTGTGGACAAAAGCTACAGATGATGTAACAGATGCTATGATGAAAAACATGGATCCATTCAACCCAATTTATATGATGGCTGATTCGGGTGCTCGTGGTAATAAGCAGCAGATGCGACAGCTTGCTGGTATGCGTGGTCTCATGGCTGATCCATCTGGTAAAATCATCGATTTACCGATCAAGGCAAACTTCCGTGAAGGCTTAACCGTATCGGATTACTTTATTTCTTCGCATGGTGCTCGTAAAGGTCTTGCTGATACAGCACTTAGAACAGCCGATTCAGGTTATCTGACACGTCGCCTTGTCGATGTTGCGCAGGATGTCATCGTGCGTGAAGAAGACTGTGATGTTGTTGGTATTAATCTTGTACGTGAACGTGCTAGACTAGCTACTTCGTCAATACATGCGATTGAAGTATTGGGTGACACACTTAAGGATCGTATCCTTGGTGCAGATGTCTTGAATCCGAAAACGGGTGAAGTTCTTCTTGCAAAAGATACAGCTTTAGGGGAAGAAGAACTTAAGTCTATTGGGGAACATGGTGTTGCAGAAATTGTTGTCCGTGGCTCTTCTGTTTCAACAGAAGCCGTTATCAGCAATGCTATGGTATCAGAAACTATCACACTTGGGGCTCCTGAAGAAAATGTTCGTGCAGCGATTCGTAAGTCAATGATTCATGAAATGCTGGGAAAGAATACAACAGATTCTGTATGTGATAGTAAAGATATAGAAATTGTACCAGCAAGTACACCTCTTACAGAAAAATATATAGAGGCAATTCTTTCAAGTGATGCCAAAGAAGTAAAGGTTCGTAACAATAATATACGTGGTATTGAAGTTGAGGCAATTAAAGAGGGGAACGGCGTTATCGAATCCCTTAAAGATCGTATCGTTGGGCGTGTAGTGGCAGAAGACATTATTAATCCTGAAACAGGAGAAAAGGTGGCTTTACTTAACCAGACAATCGATGAGGATCTTGCCGATGAAATTTGTAAGGTACGTGAAAAAGTATCGATTCGCAGTGTACTTACATGCAAATCACAGTTTGGTGTGTGTATTAAGTGTTATGGCCGTGATCTTGCGAATGCGACACAGGTTGATGTCGGTGAAGCTGTTGGGATTATTGCTGCACAGTCTATTGGTGAACCTGGGACACAGCTTACAATGCGTACATTCCATACAGGCGGTGTTGCCGGTGATGATATTACACAAGGCTTGCCGCGTGTTGAAGAACTTTTCGAAGCACGCAAACCAAAGCATCATGCAGTTATTGGTGAAATTGAGGGTAAGGCTGAAGTTAAAGATACAAAAGGTATGCGTAAAGTTACCATTCAGCCAGAAGATGGAGAAGCACGTGAATATGCTATTCCATATGGCGCACGTCTCATTGCTAAAGATGGAGTGATACTTCATCCGGGTGACAAGCTTACGGAAGGGTCTATCAATCCACATGATATTTTGCGTGTTTGTGGTTTGCGAGATACACAGCGTTATCTTGTTTATGAAGTACAGAAGGTATATAAATCACAAGGTGTTGAAATCAACGATAAACATATTGAGGTTATCGTTCGCCAGATGCTCCATAAAGTTAAAATTGAGGAATCTGGCAATACAGATTTCTTACCGGGTGAGTATATTGATATTAATACATTTGAAACAGCTAATGCAAAAGCAATTGAAGCTGATGGAGAACCAGCTGTTGCAAGACCAATCCTTCTAGGGATTACAAAAGCATCACTGGCAACAGATTCGTTTCTTTCAGCGGCGTCTTTTCAGGAAACAACACGTGTCTTGACAGATGCAGCAATTAAGGGGAAAGTTGATCCTCTTATTGGTCTCAAAGAAAATGTTATTATTGGCAAACTTATTCCGGCGGGTACTGGCATGAGTCGTTATCGTAATATCAGAGTTTTTGAGCCAACAATTTCAAAAGAAGATTTGATAACAACAAAAGAGCCTACAAAAGTATAAGAGATTATAAACAAAGTCCCAGAGAAACGGTGAGTCCCGTTTGTCTGGGACTTTGTGATGCTATAATAAATGTCTGGAATTGTGCAATGTTTTGTAAAAATCTATGTAAATGTATTTGAATTATATTGTTTTAATTGAAAATATTAAAAAAATAGAGGATAATAAAAGATGCTGGATAAAGTAAAGACACTATAGAAAATCGTAAATATGTATTAAAAAAGGAAATGAAAAATACCATAAGAGGTGTGGTGTGTGCTTTATGAAGAAAATTGTGGATGATCCACGGTTGATTTTTAAATGTTGTAGTTTGTATTATCAGGACAATAAAAACCAACAGGAAATCTGTGATGATTTGGGGATTTCACGACCAACAATTTCACGAATGATAAAACTGGGAAGGGAGCAAGGGATTGTCCGCATTGAAGTAAATGATCCAAGCGAGGCAACATATGGAAGTCTCGAACGGCAATTGGAAAAGAAGTTTAGTTTAAAAGAGGTTATTATTGTACGAAGCAGCCCATTAGAAAAAGGGACGCAGCATATTCGTTCGAGTTTGGGAGACGGGACACTTGATTTTTTATCACGAGTTTTAGAAGATGATGATTATGTAGGTGTAACAATGGGAATGACTTTGCAAAATATAGTACGTGCGCAGCACTCACGTGAAGAAGATGTTCATTGTACATTCGTACCTATTATTGGCGGCGTTGGTGAAAGCCGATTGGATCTTCATTCAAATTATCTTGTCAGAGCATTTGCAAAAATATTTGGTGGGACCTGCATACAGTTTTTTTCGCCGGCGGTCTTTTCGGATAAAAATGTTTTGGATGGTTTTTTAAAGGAAAAAGCAATTCGAAAAATTTTTGACGTTTATCATAAGGTGAATATGGTTTTAATGGCAATTGGGACTTCGAATATAAAACATTCGACATTGTGGGAAGCTGGCTATATTGATAGCGAAGTCTTGGATGATTTTGTGAAAAATGGTGCGGTTGGTGATGTTGCTTTACGGTTTTTTGATAAAAAGGGTAATATGGATAAATTTAAGGAATTTAATGAGCGTGTTGCTGGAATATCAATAGAAGAAATGAAAAAAATCAGCCGCAGAGTGGGTATTGCCAGTGGTAAGCATAAGGTAGATGCAGTTCAAGGAGCTATATCTGGTGGATATATCAATATTTTGATTACAGACTTTGACTGTGCGGAAGGATTACTAGAAATTTAAAAAACGAATAAAACGAACTATACTATAAATGATTGACGAGAAATATATTTACTGGTGAAATCTGTACTTTTGTTATAAAATCATGTATTATTAAAACGTATTAGGTTATTTTGTTAATTATACTTAAAGGGAGATTGATTAAATGAGCAACATCGATATTATGAGTGTAAATGCTATACGTGTACTTGCAGCTGATGCAGTACAGAAGGCAAAATCTGGTCATCCTGGGCTGCCACTTGGCAGTGCTGCTATGGCTTATGAACTTTGGGCAAATCATATGAGCCATAATGCCAAAAACCCAAAATGGGAAAATAGAGATCGTTTTGTTCTTTCTGCAGGCCATGGTTCGACACTACTTTACTCTCTGTTACATTTATTTGGCTATGGACTTACTATAGAAGATATGATGGATTTTCGTCAGGCTGGATCGCTTACGCCAGGCCATCCGGAATACAAGCATACTGTTGGTGTTGAAGCAACAACGGGGCCGCTTGGTGCAGGCATGGGGATGGCAGTCGGTATGGCAATGGCAGAGGCACATCTTGCAGCAACTTTTAATAAGACGGGATTCCCAGTTGTCGATAATTATAAATTTGCACTTGGCGGCGATGGCTGTATGATGGAAGGCATTTCTTAAGAAGCT
>DCFY01000057.1 GCA_002315155.1 Megamonas sp. UBA1792 | reverse complement strand
CAGTATAAGGTGAAAGCAGGAAATTATTTAGTAAATATTTTTAATAAGTAGCAGAAAAGTTTTGCTGTACATTATAGATTGCAAGGCGGCAGGAGGAAAAAAATGGAAAAGGAAAAGCAAATGGATGCGGTGACAGTACCGAGAACAGATAAGCAATATCCGGTTATAGCGCGGCATCAGGGAAGTGCGATGCTGCAGGATGTCTGGCTTATGGAAAGTCTTAGACATTTTGACCGGGAAGTTATTCCGGAACGACGTATGCATGCAAAAGGCTCCGGTGCGTTTGGTAAGTTTACAGTGACAGAGGCTATGACGCAATATACAAAGGCTAGTGTATTTGCTGCAAAAAACAAAGAAACGCCTGTGTTTGTCCGCTTTTCGCGAGTGGCTGGTGAGCGCGGAGCGGCAGATGCGGAGCGCGATATCCGCGGTTTTGCCATTAAGTTCTATACGGACGAAGGCAACTGGGACCTTGTGGGAAATAATACACCCGTATTTTTTATTCGTGATGCATGGAACTTTTCAGATCTAAACTATGCAATGAAGCGCGATTCAAAGACAAATATGCATTCAGCACAGCGTACTTGGAATTTTTGGACGATACTGCCGGAGGCGTTGCAGCAAGTTACAATTGTCATGTCAGATCGTGGTATACCGGCATCGTACCGTCATATGGATGGTTTTGGCAGTCATACCTATAGTCTTATTAATGAAAAAAATGAACGCGTGTGGGTAAAATTCCATATGAAGACACAACAGGGTATTAAGAACCTTACAAATGAAGAGGCTGCAAATATTGTTGCCAAAGATCGCGACAGTCATCATCGGGATCTTTTCGAAGCGATTAGAAAAAAAGAGTATCCGCGTTGGACACTATATTTCCAGATTATGACAGAGGAACAGGCGGAAAATCACAAGGAGAATCCTTTTGATATTACAAAAGTCTGGAGTCATAAGGAATATCCACTTATTGAAGCCGGTGTTCTGGAACTAAACAGGAATCCGGAAGATTATTTTGCTGATGTAGAGAAGGCAGCATTTAATCCGGGACATCTTGTTCCGGGAATTGGACTTTCACCGGATAAACTTCTGCAAGGGCGCCTTTTTGCCTATGGTGATGCGCAGCGTTATCGGCTTAGCTTGAACAGCTGTGAAAGCATGGTCAATAAGGAACGCTGCCCGGGGCCGACTTGCTATCGTGATAATGTGATACGTGTAGATGAAAATAATGGTGATACGATTGGCTGTGTGTCGAACTTTAGTAAGTGGGAGGAACGGACGGCTTTTCAGGAAAGCGTGTTGAAACTTGAAGGTGATATGGATTGGGTTTCCTTGAAAGAAAAAAAGAACGATGACTGCTTCTATCAGACAGGGGATCTTTATCGACTTATGAATGAAAGGCAAAAGCAGAGCCTTATCAGTAATACGGTTGATGCAATGAGTGGTGTCACGAAAAACATCAAATATCGTCATGCCGTACACTGTTATCTGGCCGATGAAGACTATGGCCGCCGTCTGACGAATGAAATGAATCTTGAGGAAGATCGTGTCATAGAGCTGGCAAAACTTTCAGATGGAGCACTTGCAACGGCAACAGCCATGGTAAAATAAAAAAAACAGACTGCAGTGTCAGCCCCTATGCACAAAGTATAATGCTGATGCTGCTTTTTATTTGGCTGCAGACCGATGTGATGGAGCTTAACTTTCTGTGAAGTTTTCGGAAAAAGCAAGACGAGGAAAAGCGCTTGAGCAGCGGAGACTGTAAACACATTGATTTCAAGGAGACTTTTTATGTAATATTGTAAATATAATTGACACAAAACCAGTATCAATGCTACAATGTACAAGGGAAATAAGGGATATTGAAGTGACTCCAAACTCAAAATGAGGCATAGCTATGCCAATTTGAGTCCTTTTGTTGTTTTATCGCATTCACACGACAGATACGTGTCGGTGATATATAAGGAGGAAAATTATTTATGATCGAACGTTATACCAATCCTGAGATGGGCCGTATTTGGACTCTTCAGCATGAATTCGAAGTAATGCTTGATGTTGAAATCGCAGCTTGTGAGGCTATGGCTGAACTTGGACAGATACCAAAGGAAGCAGCAGTAAATATTAAAGAAAAAGCCCAGTTCAACTTGGATCGTGTAAAAGAAATCGAAAAAGTAACGAATCATGATATTATCGCATTTTTGACGAATGTCGCTGAATATGTGGGTGAAGACTCCAAGTATATACATAAAGGTCTGACTTCAAGCGATGTAAAGGATACAGCTCTTGGTGTTATGATGAAAAAATCCGCGGATATTATTCTTGATGATTTGAGAAAATTCCGCGAAGTGTTGAAGCGCCGTGCGGCAGAGCACAAGCATACTGTTTGCATTGGCAGAACACATGGCATTCATGCAGAACCAATGACCCTTGGCCTTAAGTTCGCATTGTGGATGGCAGAAGTCGATCGTGATATCGAACGTGTCGAACATGCAAGAAAGATTGTTGCTGTTGGCAAGCTTTCCGGTGCCGTTGGAACGTATTCAAATATCGATCCGAGAATTGAAGAAATTGTCTGCAAAAAAATGGGTATTACCCCGGTTCCTTTGGCGACGCAGGTTATTCAGCGCGACCGCCATGCAGAATATATGACAACACTTGCGATTGTAGCAAGTTCGTTTGAAAAATTTGCAACAGAAATCCGTAATCTTCAGCGTACGGATATTCGTGAAGCCGAAGAATATTTTAGCCCAGGACAGAAGGGCTCATCGGCAATGCCGCATAAGCGCAACCCGATTACGTGTGAACGTATCTCAGGGATGTCGCGCCTTGTCCGCGGCAATGCAGTTGCAGCCATGGAAGATATTACGCTCTGGCATGAACGCGACATCTCTCATTCTTCTGTTGAACGTGTCATTCTGCCGGACAGCACAATCAATGTGGATTATTGTGTACGTAAGTTTACGAATGTCATTGACAAGCTTCTTGTTTATCCAGATGCTATGATGGAAAACCTGAACAAAACAGGCGGGCTCATCTATAGCCAGCGTCTCATGCTGGCTGTTGTCAGCAAAGGTGTGCTTCGTGAAGATGCTTATAAATGGGTACAGCGCAATGCGATGAAAAGATGGATGAATGGCGAAGATTTTCGGACAAATATTGAAAAAGATCCGGATATTATGAAATATCTTTCGAAGGCTGAAGTAGACGAATGCTTTGATTATAAGTACTTCCTGCGTCATGTCGATATGATCATGGCTCGCTTCGGGTTATAATAACGTAGAATTCTATCGGCAGCGGCTTTGGCTCGCTGCCTTAGATATGTAAAAAAAGAAATAGATTTTGAGAGGGGTTGTCTCTTATGTCAGCAGTTGTAGTAATGGGAACACAGTGGGGCGATGAAGGTAAAGGTAAAATCGTCGATTATTTAGCAGAAAAAGCAGATACGGTCGTCCGCTATCAGGGTGGCAGTAATGCCGGCCATACGGTCGTTGTTGATAACGAAGAATTTAAGCTTCGTCTTCTTCCGTCAGGTATTTTATATAAAGGCACGCACTGCGTTATCGGTAATGGCGTTGTTGTTGATCCGGAAGTCATGCTTCAGGAAATGGACGCAATGGAAGTCAGAGGAATCGATGTAAGTGGGATACGTTTGTCAAATCGTGCGCATGTCATTCTCCCATATCATTGTATTATGGATGGTCTTGGTGAAGATGCCCGTGGTGATGGTAAGATCGGTACAACGAAGCGTGGTATTGGTCCTTGCTATATGGATAAGGATAATCGTATTGGTATTCGTGTCTGCGATCTCATGGATAAAGACGAATTTGCCAAGCGTCTTAAGGAAAATCTTGTAATTAAGAATAAAGAATTGAAGGCCATCTATCATCACGAACCACTTGATTATGATGCAATTCTCAAAGAATATCTTGCCTATGCGGATCGCCTTCGTAAATATGTTGTTGACACGATTGCGCTTTTAAACGATGAAATCAAAGCGGGAAAGAAAATTCTCTTTGAAGGTGCACAGGCTACAATGCTCGATATCGACTATGGTACGTATCCGTATGTTACAGCATCTCATCCGATTTCTGGCGGCGTTGGCGTAGGTGCTGGTGTTGCACCGAACAAGCTTGACAAGGTTGTTGGCGTGGTAAAGGCATACTGCACACGTGTCGGAGAAGGTCCGTTCCCAACGGAACAACTTAATGAAATTGGCGATATGATTCGCAAGTGCGGCCATGAATTCGGGACAGTAACGGGTCGTCCGCGTCGCTGCGGCTGGCTTGATGCCTGTGTTGTCCGCTATGCAGGCTTACTCAGCGGTATAAATTATATGGCGATTACGCGTCTCGATATTCTTGATACTTTCGATGAAATCAAGATGTGTGTCGGCTATAAATATGAAGGAAAGATTCTGAACGAAATTCCGGCAAGTCTCAAGATTCTTGCCAAGGTTGAACCAGTCTATGAAACATTTAAAGGTTGGAAGCAGGATATCAGCGGCATTCGTAAGTACGAAGATTTGCCGGAAAATGCAAAGATTTATCTGAAGCGCATGACAGAAGTTACGGAAATTGATCTGGGTATTGTATCCGTTGGTCCAAATCGCAATCAGACAATTGTATTGCACGAAATGTTTTGAACTGAATAAAAAACAGCAAGGCGGGATTATCGTTTGATAAAGCGATACTCCCGCCTTTTTTAGGAGGAAAAGGATAAAAAAATTAATAAAAAATAAATGATCAAAGAAACAAGTTGACAAGACCATAATATATCAGTATAATATTATCTTGTGAGCAAGACATCACATATTGCAGTTTATTCGCACGTAGAATCATTGCAGACTCACAATGGTTCACTAGCTCAGTTGGTAGAGCACCTGACTTTTAATCAGGGTGTCCCGGGTTCGAACCCCGGGTGAGCCACCAGTTACGGCGCGCTGGTCAAGCGGTTAAGACACTGCCCTTTCACGGCGGTTTCATGGGTTCGAATCCCATGCGCGTCACCATAGTTGATAATCGGAAGGATTTTCCGTTATTATAATAAATCATATGGGCGATTAGCTCAGCTGGGAGAGCGCCTGCCTTACAAGCAGGATGTCGGCGGTTCGATCCCGTCATCGCCCACCATATGGCCCGGTAGTTTAGTTGGTTAGAATGCCGCCCTGTCACGGCGGAGGTCATGGGTTCAACTCCCATTCGGGTCGCCATTTATGCCTTGGTAGCTCAGTCGGTAGAGCAGGGGACTGAAAATCCCCGTGTCAGTGGTTCGATTCCGCTCTAAGGCACCATTTGGGATTTCATAGACTTGTGCGTTTGCACGAGTCTTTTTTTGTGCGTAAAAATATTTTATAGTAGTTGTCAGAAAAATTTAAAATATAAAAAAATATCTATAGAAATATTTAGAAAATTTGTGTATACTATATCATATAATATAGTTTTATGAGCGTTTTTTTTGAGAGGAGGAAGTCACATGGAAATCTATGAAGAAAAGGTTAATCATAAGGAGGCTTGCTGCCAGCTTCTTATGGAACGGTTGCATGCAATAATGTATGAGTATGATATTGGGAATGATGTCATGGTTTTTTCGAGCATGAAAGATGGTGGCAGGGAAAGACGGATTGAGAACTATCGCAGAAAGTTTTGTACGGAAAGTCGTGGTGCGGTACATCCGGATTTCTTTGAAAGTTTGCTGGCATTGCTTATGGGACAAAATGTTGTTGCACATGAGTTTCTTCTGGACCTATCGGAACCACCACAGGGAAGATTTTCCTGGTATGAGGTTGCTGGTAAGGCAATCTTTGATACAGCAGGTCATATTATACAAACAGTTGGTGTGTTTTGGGACATTACAGATCAAAAGAACGAGGCAGCAGAGTTTTCGCAATTTCGGTCAGAACAAGATCCTTTGACGGGCCTGCTCAATTCTGACGGGGCAAGAAAAGCGATAGAGGCCCACATAGCAGGTCAATGGGGAATGCAGTGTAATGCGTTGCTTATGCTCGATATCAACGATGTTAAGCAGATGAATGATGCGTACGCGAAATGTAGCGATGATTATGTATTGATGCGTGTTGGACGTAAGCTCAGAAAATTTTTCCGAACAACAGATATTCTTGCATATACACAGAGTGGCCGCTTTATTATATTTATGAAGGATATTGCAAATGATACAATTGTTTCACGTAAGGCGGATATGCTGCAGAAAATATTTAGTGATACGGATCTGGCACTTTATGTGCCCAATCTTTCCTGTCAGATTGGAACGGCAATTTATCCCGTTGAGGGACGCACCTATGAAGAGCTGCTTGGGACAGCCTTGGGTAAGCATACGATAAAAAGTGATTGACAGAAAGATGATTTTTCGATAAAATGACATTGTGTATTTCTGAAGGGGAGTAGCTCTTTTGGGATAAGTCAACATACTGACAGTATGCACTGTCTGGCTTATTCAATTGATTGAATGATCAAAAGTGAGACCTTTGGTATAGTGCTATAGCTATGCCAGAGTCTCGCTTTTTTTATTTGGGAAAGCTGCTTGAATTATTTTGGGGGAGATCTTTTAATGACAGTTTTTATTACAGCGCTTACCGTCGTGGTTTTGGCGGAAATGGGTGACAAGACGCAGCTTTTGGCGATGGCTTTTGCGGGCAAATACTCGTGGAAGACTGTAATGGCAGGAGTTTTTGCTGCAACGGTACTCAATCATTTTTTGGCGGTTATCGTCGGGGTTTATCTTGGAACGTCGATTGATGCGAGCAATATTCGGATTGCGGCATCAATTGCGTTTATTGTTTTTGGCCTTTGGACGATACGAGGGGACAAACTAGAGAAGGATAGTACGGCAGATTCACGCCATGGACCGTTTTGGACAGTCGTTCTTACGTTTTTTCTGGCAGAGATGGGAGATAAGACACAGTTTGCTACGATTACATTAGCAGCACAATATCCATCGATTTTGCCAGTGCTGGCTGGTACGACGACCGGGATGATGATCGCAGACGGGATCGGTATTCTCGCGGGCAGTTTAGTTAACAAAAAAATTCCACAAAAGGCAATGAAATGGATTGCGGCACTTATTTTTATCGCGTTTGGTGTTGTGGGCCTTTACGAAGAATTGCATGGATGATTTGTGGAAGCAGTAACTTTGCTGTTGAGTAATCGTGTATAATAGAAAAGGAATCTCTTATTAGTAAAATAAAGTGGTTTGCATTGACAAGGGCTGCCTATATAGGACGCTGGAAATGTTATGTTGAAAGGACGAAAGTATGGAACAATTTATGCAAGTATTTCTCGAATTTATCGATGTCTGGGGGTATCTCGCAGTAGCTGTATTAATGGGATTGGAAAATGCCTGTATTCCAATTCCAAGTGAGCTGATCCTTGGCTTTGGCGGATATTTGATTTTCGCTGGAAAGATGAGCTTTGTGGGTGCATTGTCGGCGGGCATGGCTGGTGGTATAGCAGGATCGATTTTTGCCTACTATGTAGGAGAGCGCGGTGGGCGGTCTTTTGTGGACAGATATGGTAAATATTTTTTTATTAAAAAAGCACATGTCGATACAGCACAGGACTGGTTTGATAAGTATGGTGTGAAGGCGGTATTTTTCAGCCGTATGCTTCCGATCGTGCGGACGTTTATTTCATTGCCGGCAGGTTTTGCCAGTGTAGATATAAAAAAGTTTCTTTTTTATACGATTGCGGGATCACTACCGTGGACGGCGCTCATTCTTTATGCAGGAATGACGCTTGGGGAGAACTGGCAGGTTCTCATGACCATTGGTCATGAAGCGAGTACTGTATTTATCGCAGTAGCTGTTGTTATTATTGCAGTACTGTATATTCGCTATAGGCGTCAAAGAAAACAATCAGGAAAAATTGATGTCGACTAAAAGTTATGTAAACAAAAAGGAAACCTCTGAAACAGCGCAATGCTGATTCGGAGGTTTTCTCTTTTTATGTAAAGCTTAAAAGCGAGGGGGCAGGATATCTGTTTTTCGCATAAACAATAAGGACGAGAGCTTTAGGCAAAAACAGGTTTTTACTGTGTGGCTAGGAAGATGCTTTGCGATGTGATAAATCCAAGTGAGAAGAATGTGGTTTTTTGTTCATACTAGAAGTTTCTTTAGACAATATAATATAACAAAAAAATGATAATAAGCTGAAAAAAATAAATGATTAGAGTGTATGTCCTGTTTGGACATAGAAAAAGAACAGTGGAAATACAAAGAAGAGAAAAAGAACGGTAGTGAGAAGAAAAGAGGCAATTGCAAGGTCAACATTGAGCTTGAATAGCCTTGCGGTGATAACTGCATTGATTGCAGAGGGTGTCATCGCAAGAATCATCATCGTACCAAGTAAAATCTGATCATCAAAAAGCTGCTTAAGCATAAAATAAATGATGATCGGAACGATGATAAACTTTAGTGGAACAAGATCAAGGACCTGCAGATAGTAGCGCCTGGCCCGACTGAAGTCGACAAGGTAACCGACAGGCAGAAGCGATGTCCAGGCACCAATGTGGACAAGCCATTGAAAAAGGTCAGCAAGAACCTGTGGACGTGGTACATCAAGTGTGTGCAATACCATACCAAGTATCATGCCGAGGACTGAAAGCTGATCCCATGTAAACAGCATGTTGCGAAGATCGAAGCGAAAGTGTGTTGTTCTTCGGGTAGTCGCTGTATGTTTTTGATAGTAGTACTGTGCCAGGGGAAAACAGAAGACGACAAGCAAAATGTTCTGAAATGTGCCGACCATCTGTGCATAGGCAAAACCAATTTCGCCATAAAGAATAAAAGCGCATAGACCGCCAAGCGTGCCAATGTTCGCAAGCATTGAAGACATAATATACGCGCCGCGGTCCAAAAGATTTTTTTGACGACGGGCAAAAGTCAGTGCACTGATAACCCCGGGAATAAAAGCAAAAATAAAGCCAAAGGCTGGCAGCCAAATAAGGTTGAGCGAAAGCGGCAATGCCCAAAAACTTAGTATTGAAAGAATCGTACAGATGACGACAATGTTGAAATGAATAAGTTTATTGCATAGTGTGCCGCTAATGATATGCTTCTGGTGAAGATAGTAGCCAAGAGCGAGTGGCAAAACAAGGTCGGTAAATACAAATAAAATACGCATTTGCGCAGCTTCCATGAAAAAATCCTCCATACAATCAATTACTTATCTAAATCCTATCATGCAAAACAAAGAAATACAATAGGAACAGACAAAATACCAAAAGTATGATTTCTCTGAATCGCTTGTTTTATATGAGGATTAGACAAGAACAACTTCTGTACCGGCGCTGCGCAGTTCCTGAATGATTTGCAGATCTGCAAATTTATCGGTAACGATGAGATCAATGTCTTTTAGTGGAGCCATTGTAAGGAAAAAGCTTTGACCGAGTTTTGTATGATCTGTTGCGACAATGACTTTGTCTGCTTGTCTGATAATAGATTGCTTTGTTTCGGCATCAATAAGGTCTGGTGTTGTGGCACCATGGATAAGATCAAGACCGTTGGTACCAAGAAAAAGAATGTCGATTTTGAAGCGACGAACAAAATCACTCGTCATTTGGCCCATGAAGCCACGTGGCTTTTCGGCAAATATGCCAGGAACCATAATGAGTTTCAGGTCCTTGGCGGCACTAAGAATATTTGCAGCAGGCAAGGAATGTGTCAGGACAATGATATTCTTTTTCGGAAGAAGCAGTTCGGCTATTTTTTCCGGAGTCGTGCCACAGTCGATAAAGACGGATGAACCTTCTGTAACAAGATCGGCACAGTAGGCGGCAATACGGTATTTCTCTTCTGGAAACTGCTTCTTGCGAAAACGGTTACTGTATTCGAATCCGGTACCACGATTCAGTGCGGCACCACCGCGCAGCAGTGTCACGATTCCAATTTCTGCAAGACGTATAAGATCACGGCGGATAGTCATAGCCGATACCTGCAGATTTTCGGCTAGCTCGGTGATATATACATTTTGATTTGTTTCCAGATATGAAAGAATTTTTTCCCGACGGTGGATAGCGTTCATGTAGGCACCTCATATATGTTATGTTTTTGTTATTATAACACATATTTATATGGTAAGATAACAAAAAATGATATTTTTGTGTATAAAATATCAAAAACATAACATTTTGGCATTGACGAAAAAGTCGGATAACAGTATGATACACACATAAAAGGTGCGCGCCTGGAATCAGCAGAGGTGAAGAAAAATGAAAATGTTATTGGTATCAAATGGTGGGTTGGCAAATGAAATGTATAAAGCGATGGAGAACTTCTATGCAAAACCGGAGATCGACGTTATGGAGCTTGATTCTGTGACAAAGGAAGTGTTTATTCGCAAGCTTCGAGCATATATTCAGGGAACAGGTGAAGAGATTCTTATTGTCAGCGATGTTTTTGGCAGCACGGCATTTAATGAAGCAATATATCTTATACAAAGCTGCAGATGTCAGGCTAGGGCTGATATTATTTGCGGTATGAGTCTGCCGCTTGTATTCAAACTGTATGGACTTAAGGATTCCTGGAGTATTGAGAGCATAAAGCAGATTTATCAGGAGCCTGATAGCAGCTGGAATGAAGCCAGCAGTTTTTAAAAACTTGCTGGAAGATAGTAAAAAGCAAAAGGTGATTGCAGGTTTTGATTTTTAGGGAAATACGGTATACTATAGATAGTAAGGCAAAGAAGCAGATGGATTTGCTGAAATAATGTATAGTATCCCATCCATGTAACGCTTTGGTAATATATATAGGGAGTGGTTTTTTGCTGTATATTTGTTGATAACCAGAGAATTATTTTGGTCGGGCAAATGATTAGTAGGGGGACAAACGTAATGTATCCATTGAAATTGCAGGCACCACTCAAGGACTATATATGGGGCGGTACAACTTTGAAAACAAAATATAATAAGGCAACCGATCTTGAAAAGGTGGCAGAGAGCTGGGAACTTGCCTGCCATAAGGACGGACAGAGCATCATTCTGAATGGTAAGGCCAGAGGAATGACACTGGAAAGCTATATTGCACAGCAGGGGGAACGTATCCTTGGAACACATGGAAGTCGGTTTAGTTATTTTCCGCTGCTTATCAAACTTATTGATGCAAAAGATAATCTTTCAGTGCAGGTTCATCCGGAAAATGAATATGCACTGCGTGTTGAGGGTGAATATGGCAAGACGGAGATGTGGTATATTGTTGACTGTGAACCGGGTGCAAGTTTGTTATATGGTTTTAAAAAAGAAATTTCAAAGGATGAATTTGAAAGCCGCATCGCTGATCATACACTTCTTGATGTATGTAATCGCGTGAAGGTCCATAAGGGCGATGTGTTTTTTATCGAGGCCGGAACGCTTCATGCCATCGGCAAAGGAATCCTTATTGCAGAGATCCAGCAGAATTCGAACACGACATATCGGATCTATGATTATGGGCGCCTGGGCAACAATGGCAAGCCACGGGAACTCCATGTAGCAAAGGCCGTTGATGTGACGAAATTAGTGTGCCCGACACATGAAACAAAGGCTGCATTAGAGATGGATTTTTTTGCAAACTACAAGGCCGATCTTCTTGTACAGTGCGAGTATTTCACGGTGTATCACTTTGATTTGCATGGAAAATGTCATTTGCAGGCAACCAAAAAAAGCTTTCAGTCGATTTTGGTGCTTGATGGCACGCTGCAGATTGAATATGCAGCTGGTGAGATGACAATTGAAAAAGGAGAGTCTGTCTTTATTCCGGCAGAAATGGGTGAATATCTGCTCAAGGGTGAAGGCGATTTTATTTTGAGTATGGTATAAAGTAAGGTCGGGAATGGAATGAAAAAATTGTTGTTGGGTGCACTTTATTTATCGTTGGCGGCGAGCATATGGGGTGGTATGTTTGTTGTAGTGAAAGTAGTCATTGCAGTTATTCCACCAGTACAGCTTGTCTGGCTGCGTTACGTCACAGCAATTGTGGTACTTTATTTTTTGGGACGCAGCATGAAGATTTCCTGGAAAATCCGACGCAAGGATTGGAAAATGCTTTTTTTGATTGGTTTTGTCGGCAATACAATTTCTATTGTTACACAGGAAACAGGTACGATGTTGTCATCGGCGCAAATGGGGTCGATTATTACAGCAGCAACTCCGGCGTTTATGGTGATTTTTGCCCGGATATGGCTCCGGGAGTTTTTCACCTGGCAGAAGATTTTGTCTGTTGTGCTGGCGACAAGTGGAGTTGTGATTATTGTCATTGATCCGGATAATCTTCAGATTGCAAGTATCTGGGGCGGGGTATCGCTGATTGCAGCGGCAGTAACCTGGGCGATTATGTCAGTGCTTTTAAAAAAATTGCCATCAGATTATTCATCGGTTGCAATAACTTTTTATGCTGTATGTGTTCCTGTGATTTTGCTGGCACCTTATTCACTTTGGTGGTTGACGGAGACTGCTGATTGGGGCATGCTTTTGACATGGAATGTATGGGGCTCTGTGCTTTACCTTGGCATTGTTTCAACGGCGGGTGGTTTTATTCTTTGGAATAAGGGCTTATTGCTTATGGATGCATCGGTTGGAGGATTGTTTTTCTTTTTCCAGCCGATTGTCGGGACAGGGCTTGGCTGGCTTTTCCTTGGTGAGACTATTACGGAGTTGTTTTGGCTGGGGTCATTGCTTATTGTTTCCGGTGTTGTGCTTGCCATGCGTGGCGGAAGACAAAACGAAGACCAGGAAGCAGAAATGCATTTTGTGAAATGAAATGGAATAAAGAAAAAACGTCTGTCAATGTAATCTTTTATGATTGCATGGCAGACGTTTTTCTATATGTGTTTGACGTTTTTGCTGACAGTTTTATTTGTGTAATGATAATGCTGTGCAGTTGATATTGACGAAAGGATCGCTTTTCAGCAAGGGGTTTGCTAAATTGGTTGACATATTTATCGGTCGGACAATTGATACTTTAATCGGGCTTGTATAATCATGTGGTTTGCTGTATTCTGTCATGAGAGGTGCTTGCAAAAATGGATTTGGATGTAAAAAAGGAAACTTATTTACTACTCATATTTACGACGATTGTCTGGGGTATACAGCCGCTGTGTATCAAACTGCTTATTGCAGACTGGTCACCTGTGACGATTACTTGTGCACGCTATTTACTGATTAGTGGGATATTTTTTTTGTTGATGTATTTGCGCAGGGATAAAGGTATCAGACCACCGCGTTCCTGCTGGCTACCACTTGCAGCTATGGGGGTTACGGGAATATTCATTAATAATGTTACGCAGTTCACGGGACTTCAGTACTCGACGGTGACGAACTGTACGCTTATTGCAGCGACATCACCGGCAATTACATCATTTATGGCGGCGCTTTTTATAAAAGAACGGCTAAACCTTCTGGCATGGATCGGTATCGTGATTTCCTTTATCGGAGTACTATCCGTCGTGAGCCACGGTTCGATGGAGGTGGTTGCGAAAATTGACTTTAATAAGGGGGATATTCTCTTTTTTGTCTGCCAGATTTTTTGGACGATCTACTCTGTGATTGGTCTTCGGGTTATGCAGAAGATTTCAGCGATGGCGGCAACGGCCTGGGCAGGTCTTTTTGGGGCGATTTGTACAGCCGGCTATGGTTTGATCACAGGGGAACTAACACCTGTATTTTTGCCAACGCTTTCGTGGGCCGCATATTTCTATACGGTGTTTTTGGGCGGGGTAATGGCGATGCTGTTCTGGAATATTGGTGTTAAGAATGCCGGACCTAGTGTTACGTCGATTTTTCAGAATATCACACCGATCGTCGGTATGATTGGCGGTGCACTGCTTTTTAATGAAGTTATTGGCATTGGGGAATGCGGTGGTGCACTGGCAATATTTGGCGGTGTCTATCTGACAACGCATAGCAATGTGCTGGAGGAATATATCGAGCATCATTGGCTGCGTAGGGCGTGAGTTTTGTAATAAAATCAATGGGCTGGAATAGCATCATTATTCTTTAGGCGTTTAGTGATCTTTTTTAAATGCACGATAAAAACACCACATATCAATAGATGTGGTGTTTTGGTTACAATATAGGCAAGACAAATTATATCATCATGTAAATACATTTGTATAAATCTGCTGCAGCAGAGTGATAAGCTGCTGACGGTCTTTTTCTGTCAGCCCGTTCAAGGCCCGCGATCGATGGGCGCTAACAACCGCATTTAGGGTATCGTATTCTTCATTGACTGCTGGTGTCAGATAAATATATTTCTCGCGTTTATCTTTGCCAAAACATCGGGCGACAATGCCTTTTTTTTCGAGCTTGGCAAGTGCCTTTGAAATTGCGGCGGGCTCGATGTTCAGATAGTTTGCCAGAGCAATCTGTGCCATACTGCCCTGCTCGTGAATTAGTTTCACAATGGACCACTCGGAACTGTAAAGACCGTGATTGCTTATTTCGCTGTTTAGCGTTTTTGATAAGGCACGGGTCGTTTGATAGATCTGATGCATTACCTGATCTGCTGAATCGAGCCCGGGTTGTTTTTTATTTGTCGAATAAATGGTTGTCACGCCCTTTCTACTATCTATTTTATAGCAGAAAATCAAGAAGATAGCAAGGGGGTTCCTGTGTTAGTTTTCATTTTGCTCAGGGTTCAGCTCTTTTTGCGGTTTAAAGAAAAGCTGAATAAAAAAGAAAAGAAGAAATAAGACCATAGCACCGATGACATAGTTATACATGTTGATATAACCGACAGTGCCGGCAATGCTGCCAAGGAAAATAATGCCACCGCTTGTGCCAATATCCAGCATGTTATAGAAGGTTGCACTGGCTCCGCTGCGGCGATCAGAACGGACCATATTCAGCATCCAGGTCATGAGTGCCGGAAGGAGAAGGCCTCCGCCAATACCATAAAAGACAGAAGAAATAAGAAGAACATTGAGTGAACGAGCATTGACCAAGATAAAAAGAGCAATAATAAAGAAAATACCACCTGGTAAAATAACCCATAAAGGGCCTTTTTTGTCAAAGATTCTGCCACCAAATGGACGTGAGACAAAAACAAAAATTGTTCCAATGATAAAGAAAAGGCCGGCATTGCTGATACCTGCTTCATTTGCCATCATGATAATAAAAGTGTTTACACTGCCATAAGCGATACCAAAAAGTATCGTGAGTATAGCAGGTACACCCGTACCGTGCTCAAAAATTTTGTTCTTTAATGATGAATGAATAGCTGAAGTCGGAATTTCCGATACAGCTTCTTTTATCTGGCAAACGCGGGCACTCAGAAGAGCAAATCCTGTCATTGCAGCAGACAAAATAAATAATGGGTAAGAACCAAAGTCGGAAAGCAGTATGACGCCAAATGCCGGAGCTAATGCCATAGCAACGGTACTGCCCAAACCGAAGTAACCAATGCCTTCGCCGCGGCGGGCAGATGGTATAACATCTGCTGCAAGTGTAGCAGCAAAGGTTGTGCTCAGACCAAAGCCAAAGCCGTGGAAAATCCGTGCAATGATAAGTTCGTTGACCGAGTTGAAGAATGCATAGCTGAGCGTACAGAGAAAGGAAATGAGCAGACCAATATAAAGGCATTTCTTTTTGCCGATCGAACGAACACCTGTATCGGTAAAAAGCCGAATGAAAATAGCAGAAAACCCAAAAATTCCTGTTATAAGACCGATTTCACCACCGCTTGCACCAGTAGAAGCAGCGTAGATTGGCAGAGTTGGCAAAAGAAAATGAAAGCTGGCAAACAGCAGGCCGTTTGCACCGATAAGAGAGATAAAGTTTTTTGTCCATAAGTTTGTTTTTTGCATGAATTGTGTCCTTTCAAATTGTAAATAATAATTGTTAATTAGTATACTATTTGTGTTCACCAAAAATAATAAAATCCATTATGTGCGTATTGGTTAACTAGTTAACTATAGCGAATAGTACTTAGTTTATCGTGTAAACAGAAAAATGTCAATCATAAGTGTTACTTGTCCAAATAAAGAGGCTTATTAAAAAATGCTTATCCTGCTACATTACGTAGCGGGATAAGCATTTTTTTAATACGTCGACAAATCTTATATAAATTTAAGGAAGGGATTACCAGTAGCCTAAAACCTTCCACCAGACACCACCGATACCCAGCCAAATCACAAT
>DCFY01000058.1 GCA_002315155.1 Megamonas sp. UBA1792 | reverse complement strand
AGTGATAAGCTGCTGACGGTCCTTTTCTGTCAGTCCGTTCAAGGCTTTCGATCGATGGGTGGTAACAACCGCATTTAAGGTATCGTATTGTTCATTGACTGTTGGTGTCAGGTAAATATATTTCTCGCGTTTATCTTTGCCAAAACATCGAGCGACAATGCCTTTTTTTTCGAGCTTGGCAAGTGCCTTTGAAATTGCGGCGGGCTCGATGTTTAGATAGTTTGCCAGAGCAATCTGTGCCATACTGCCTTGTTCGTGAATTAGTTTCACAATAGACCACTCGGAACTATAAAGACCGTGATTGCTTATTTCGCTGTTTAGCGTTTTTGATAAGGCACGGGTCGTTTGATAGATCTGATGCATTACCTGATCTGCTGAATCGAGCCCCGCTTGTTTTTTATTTGTCGAATAAATGGTTGTCACGCCCTTTCTACTATCTATTTTATAGCAGAAAATCAAAAAGATAGCAAGGGGGTTCCTGTGTTAGTTTTCATTTTGCTCAGGGGCCAGCTCTTTATTCGGCTTAAAGAAAAGCTGAATAAAAAAGAAAACAAGAAATAAGACCATAGCACCGATGACATAGTTATACATATTGATATAACCGACAGTGCCAGCAATGCTACCAAGGAAAATAATGCCACCGCTTGTGCCAATATCCAGCATGTTATAGAAGGTCGCACTGGCTCCGCTGCGACGATCAGAACGGACCATATTCAGCATCCAGGTCATGAGTGCCGGAAGGAGAAGGCCTCCGCCAATACCATAAAAGACAGAAGAAATAAGAAGAACATTAAGTGAACGCGCATTGACCAAAATAAAAAGAGCAATAATAAAGAAAATACCACCTGGTAAAATAACCCATAAAGGGCCTTTTTTGTCAAAGATTCTGCCACCAAATGGACGTGAGACGAAAACAAAAATTGTTCCAATGATAAAGAAAAGGCCGGCATTGCTGATACCTGCTTCATTTGCCATCATGATAATAAAAGTGTTTACACTGCCATAAGCAATACCAAAAAGTATCGTGAGTATAGCAGGTACACCTGTACCGTGCTCGAAAAATTTGTTCTTTAATGATGAATGAATAGCTGAAGTCGGAATTTCCGATACAGTTTCTTTTATCTGGCAAACGCGGGCACTCAGAAGAGCAAATCCTGTCATTGCGGCAGAAAAAATAAATAATGGATAAGAACCAAAGTCGGAAAGCAGTATGACGCCAAATGCCGGAGCTAATGCCATAGCAACGGTACTGCCCAAACCGAAGTAACCAATGCCTTCGCCGCGGCGGGCAGATGGTATGACATCTGCTGCAAGTGTAGCTGCAAAGGTTGTGCTCAGACCAAAGCCAAAGCCGTGAAAAATCCGTGCAATGATAAGTTCGTTGACAGAATTGAAAAATGCATAGCTGAGTGTGCAAAGAAAAGAAATGAGCAGACCGATATAAAGGCATTTCTTTTTGCCGATCGAACGAACACCTGTATCGGTAAAAAGCCGAATAAAAATAGCAGAAAATCCAAAGATTCCTGTTATAAGACCGATTTCACCACCACTTGCACCGGTAGAAGCAGCGTAGATTGGCAGAGTCGGCAAAAGAAAATGAAAGCTGGCAAACAGCAGACCGTTTGCACCGATAAGAGAGATAAAGTTTTTTGTCCATAAGTTTGTTTTTTGCATGAATTGTGTCCTTTCAAATTGTAAATAATAATTGTTAACTAGTATACTATTGGTGTTCACCAAAAATAATAAAATCCATTATGTGCGTATTGGTTAACTAGTTAACTATAGCGAATAGTACTTAGTTTATCGTGTAAACAGAAAAATGTCAATCATAAGTGTTACTTGTCCAAATAAAGCAGCTTACTAAAAAATGCTTATCCTGCTACATTACGTAGCGGGATAAGCATTTTTTTAATACGTCGACAAATCTTATATAAATTTAAGGAAGGGATTACCAGTAGCCTAAAACCTTCCACCAGACACCACCGATACCCAGCCAAATCACAATGTGCATGAGAGATACGCCGAAACCGATGGTCCACCAGGTTTTTTGGTCAATGTAGCCGGCACCAAAGTATACCGGTGCCGGGCCCGTGCCAAAATGTGTTAAGCAACCGCAAATGTTGGCAGCAATGGCAACGACGAAAGCCGAGATAAATGGTGGGGCACCAGCAGCAACGCCCAGCGTAATCAGGGCTGCGTACATGGCAGTTACGTGAGCAGACATACTGGCAAAGAAATAGTGGCTGTAGAGGTAAATAACAAAGGAAAGAATGACAGCGGTTATCATACCAACGCCGACCATCTGGTTTTCCAGAATTTTAGCAAACCAGGGAATAAAGCCGGTTTTGTTTAAATAGTCCGACATAACAATGACACCACCAACCCAAATCAAGGTATCCCAGGCTTTTTGTTCACTGATGACATCTTTCCAGGTTAAAACCCGGGTTACTAAAAGGATACTGAGTCCCATGAAAGCAATAAGCGTTGTATCAAGTTTCGTTATTGTTGTTGTTGCCCAAAGGCCCAGCAGCATTATGAAGACTACAAGCAGAAATTTTTCGTTGCGCGATACAGGCCCCATTTCTTCCAGAGCTTTATTAGCAAGAACTTTAGCCTCCGGAGTGTTCTTGATTTCAGGTGGATATAGTTTATATAGTACATAAGGAATTGTCAGGATGGCAACGATTCCTGGAACTGATGCAGCAACAAACCATTGAATCCATGTGATATCAATGTCCAGTACTTTTTTTGCCATGGCAACGGCAATCGGGTTTCCGACCATAGCTGTTAAAAAAAGGGCTGAGACGACAAGATCAAGGTGAAAAACGCAGGCCATAAGATAGGCACCGAGTTTACGGGAAGATTCGCCAGGATGGGAACCGAATGCTTGAGCCAAACTTTGGACGATTGGAAAGACCAGTCCACCAGCGCGGGCCGAATTGGAAGGAATAGCTGGTCCTATGATCACGTCGCTGAGAGCCAGCGAGTAGACCAGCTTCAGGCTGCTGTCGCCAAATGCCCGCATGGTAATGTAAGCGATACGGCGGCCGAGTCCGGTAATAATAAAGGCTCTTGCTAAAATAAAGGCAGATACGATGAGCCAGACGGTTCCACCACTGAAGGCGGTTAATACCTGTGAGAATTTCATCGTTCCGGTCAGGGCACAAAGAACCAGGGCAATTAGGGCAATTGTGCCGAGCTCAATCGGCTGCAAAATAAAACCAACTACAGTGCCAAGAAAGATAGCAAATAAGTGCCAGGCTTCGGGTTTTAGACCTTCTGGTACAGGAATAAGCCAGAGAACAATGACGATGCCGATCGTCAGTATTGCACCAAACAGCTTACTTTGTGGAGAGGCGGTCTTCATATACAACACTCCTAAACTATAGAATTTCAAAAATTTAAGAAAATTCTATGTATAAATTTTGTTAATCTAATAATAGTAAAAAACAGAGGTTATGTAAAATTTAAAAAAATGATTGTTGATGATTCAATAAATAGATAATGGAAAAATTCAGATAAATATGCAGATTATGATCCGATAACTATAGAGTATAGGTTTTTTTTATTGCCTGTGATTTGTAATCCTTATTATTTTTATAATTCAGAAAACGTTATAATAAATAAAGATAGTTCAGTTTACTAAAGGAGGACGTAGAATGGAAAAGCAGGCAAATAAAATTCTTGCCCGGTCAGCAACGGCTGGATTTGAAGAAAAAAACGATGTGTTGATTACGGTCAAGCCGGTTGCGGCGGGACAGGGTATAACGGTGAAGCTGGTATCACCGGTACAACGCCAATATGGAAAGCATATGGAAAAATTAATTATGGAGACAGTCCGGTCAGCCGGGTTCAGCGATGTAAATATTGAAGCTGCTGATAAAAGCGCCTGGGATTATACCATTAAAGCTAGAGTTTTAGGTGCACTTGAAAGGGGGATGAAAGCATGACAGATCCAAAGACCAAACTTCGTCGGACGATGATGTTCGTTCCGGGAAACAGTCCCAAGATGATAAATTCTGCGGATATTTATGGTGCGGACAGTCTTATGTTTGATATAGAAGACTCGATTGCTGTCACCGAAAAGGATACGGCGCGTATTCTTGTAGCTCAGGCTTTAAAATCAATTAAATTTCATTCGGAAACGGTTGTACGGATTAATCATCCGACACAAACACCGTTTGGTATGGACGATCTTAAGGTCATCCTGCCATCAAAACCGGATCTTATTCGCCTGCCGAAAGTAGAAGATGTTTCAGAAGTTGAGCTCGTTGCAAAGGAAATCGAACGAGTTGAAAAAGAAAATGGCTGGCCGGAAGGCACCATTAATATTATTAGTGCGATCGAAAGTGTTAAAGGGCTTTATAACGTACGTGAAATTTGTAAGCATCCACGTATGGTTGCAATTGCACTTGGAGCAGAAGATTTTATTGCCAATCTTAAAACACAGCGGACAAAAACGGGTATTGAACTCTACTACGTTCGCTCACAGATTCTTATGGCAGCGCGTGATGCAGAAATACAGTGTATGGATACGGTGTTCTCCGATGTAAAAGATATGGAAGGCTTTGAACACGAAGTATCTAATAGTCGTGATATGGGCTTTGACGGAAAATCAGTTATTCATCCGAAACAGATCACTGAAGTCCATCGATTGTATACGCCGACGGATAAGCAAATAGCGAAAGCGCTGAAAGTACTGGATGCGTATGATGACGCCCAAAAGAACCACAAAGGCGTGCTTGCTGTTGATGGCAAAATGATTGACGGACCAATTGTTGTTCGTGCACAGCGTGTTGTTGATCAGGCAATTGCGGCGGGTGTAAATGTTGAAGAAAAGAGGGGTCTGGCATGAAAAACGCAGTAGGACGTGAAATCCCGGAAGTCATTCCGGGCATTAAAAATAAAAGACTTTATAAAGGTGAATTTGCTTATTTGCCGGAGAAGCCGGGTGCAGCACGTAAAATTCGCGTTGGCATACCACATACAAACAAAGTGCTTGCATCGATTGATGAAGCTATTGAAAAAACAGGTCTGCGGGACGGACAAACTATTTCCTTCCACCATCATCTTCGCAATGGCGATTTCGTTATGAAAATGGTCGTAGAACGTATTGCTGCCAAAGGGATTAAGGATATCATGATTGCATCGAGCTCATTAAGCCCGTGCCATGATTTTCTCATTGACTATATTAAGGATGGTACGATAACAGCACTTGAATCGAGTGGTCTTAGAGGTGACCTCGGCAAGTATCTTACGGTAAATCCGCAAGCCCTCAAGAAACCGACAATTATCCGTTCACATGGTGGCAGAGCAAGAGCCATTGAAGCGGGTGAACTTCATATTGATGTAGCTTTCATGGGCGCTCCGGCCTGCGATCGTTTTGGCAACGCAACGGGGAGACAGGGGAAATCAGCCTTTGGCTCAATGGGCTATGCAATGATTGATGCCGCCTATGCAGATAAAGTTGTACTTGTTACAGATAATCTTGTGGATGGGGCTGTTTATCCGTATAGTATTCCGCAGATCGATGTTGATTACATCGTGCCGGTTGAAGCCATTGGTGATCCGGAAGGGATTGCTTCTGGAGCGATTCGCATAACGAAAAGTCCGACGCAGCTTCTCATGGCAAAATATGCAGCAGAAATTATGGAAGAAACCGGCTATCTAAAGCAGGGATTCTCATTGCAGCTTGGCAGTGGTGGTGCATCGCTTGCTGCAGCGCTCTTTATCCGTGAAAAAATGGAAAAAAATGATATTACGGGAAGTTTTGGCATTGGTGGCGTTACAGGTGTTTTTTCGGAAATGCTCAAGGACGGACTTTTCGAAGTTTGCTATGATGCACAGACGTTTGATATGACAGCTGTTAAATCAATTGCTGAAAACCCGCGTCATCTTGAAGTGTCGGCTTCTTTTTATGCAAATCCATGGAACGCAAGCCCGATTGTCAACAATCTAGATGTGGTTATATTGAGTGCAACAGAAGTTGATCTTGATTTTAATGTCAATGTTATTACGGATTCAAACGGTGTGCTCATGGGCGCATCAGGTGGTCATTCTGATGCAGCTGCCGGAGCAGCACTCTCAATCATTGTTGTACCGCTTGTTCGTGGACGCTTGCCGATGATTCGTGATCATGTGCAGAATGTCGTAACTCCAGGTGAAAGTATCGATGTTATTATCACGGATCGTGGGATTGCCATCAATCCGCTTCGTAAGGATATTATGGAAAAACTCAAGGGTTCCAAGCTTCCGGTTATGACTCTGGCAGAGCTGCAGGCACTTGCCTATGAATTCGTTGGCAAACCGGAAGAAGTCGGACTTAGTCAGGACGATAAGGATATTGTTGCTGTAGTTGAATATCGCGATGGCAGTATTCTTGATGTTATTCGTAAGCCGATTGCAGACTGATTTTGGAAGACCTATACAACATATTTTTCACTTTTGATGCTATTATGTAAGCGAAACAGAGCCTTGGTGATGCAGGAACCAGCTGCCTTGCCAGGGCTTTGTTTTGTGCTGACGGGAGAATTCTTATAAGGAAAAAGGGAAAAAGGTCTGTTGTAAAGAAATAGATAAAGAAGGGTTTGTAGAAATTTGTGATGAAGGAGCTATAAAAATGGAGGATCGTGACTGGTATATTATTCAGGCTTTGTATGTACAAAAAAATATAACAAAGGCAGCACAGTCACTCTATATGTCGCAGCCGGCGCTTACGTCACGGCTGCAGCACATAGAACGGGATTTTAATGTGCGTATCGTGCATCGCAGCACGAAAGGAATCCAGTTTACGCCGGAAGGTGAATACCTTGTGAAGCAGGCAGTAGATATGATCGACCGCTTGTCACATATCAAGAACAATGTACAAGGGCTTTTTAGTGAAAACTCGGGTACACTTGAAATTGGTGCATCAAGCTATCTCACAATGTATACGCTGCCGAAGCTTCTTGAGGAATTTCAGCAGATGTATCCGGCAGTGAAGTTTCGTGTGCTTGCAGACTGGAGCAAGAATGTATTCAGTCTGATCTATAATCAAAAGATACAAGTAGGTTTTGTAAGCATTGATTATGGCGGCTGTAAAAATATGCAGCTGCTCTATGAAGAACCGATTTGTATTGCATATCGTAAGCCTTTTGTTTTAGAGGATCTGCCTAATTTACCACGCATTGTCTATCAGAGTGATTACCTTTTAAAGTCACAGCTCGATAAGTGGTGGCGTGAGCATTTTACCATACCACCGGAAATCAGCATGCAGGTATCGAAGCTTACCAACTGTAAAGAAATGGTTATGCATGGGCTGGGTTATGCACTGCTGCCGTCACGTATCGTCGATGAAGCTGAGGGGTTGTACAAAATGGAGCTGATATCAGCTGACGGCAAGCTGCTTACACGCAAGACATGGATGCTTTATAATGAGACGGGTACAGATTTGCCGATTGTAAAGCTGTTTGTAGATTTTGTCAAAGCGCATAAATTCTGAGTGCGGATAGAGGCTTGAATAAGGCTAAACAGAAATAATGTTTCAGATTATTCTATATATGTTCATTCTTTATGAAATAGTATTTCTAACCGTGTTTATTCTATTGAACACGGTTTTTTCATATGGTATAGTGTGAACATCTTATAAGAAAGATAGGAGTGGATGTATCGATGGGATTTCCAAACGGATTTTTATGGGGTGGTGCAGTTGCTGCTCATCAGCTTGAGGGTGGCTGGCAGGAGGGCGGCAAAGGCGTGAGCATTGCTGATGTAATGACAGAAGGCCGCCATGGTGTACCGCGCAAAATAACGGAAGGCGTCATTGAAGGGTATAATTATCCTAATCATGAAGGCATTGATTTCTATCATCGCTATAAGGAAGATATGATGCTTTTTGGTGAAATGGGTTTTAAATGCTTGCGTACCAGTATTGCATGGACACGCATTTTTCCGCAAGGGGATGAAACGGAGCCAAATGAAGAGGGGCTCAAATTCTACGATAATCTTTTTGATGAAATGCATAAAAATGGCATTGAACCAGTTGTTACGCTTTCACATTTCGAGCTGCCCTATCATCTTGTTACGAAATATGGTGCCTGGCGCAACCGCAAAATGGTTGATTTCTTCGTCCGTTTTGCGGTAACGGTATTCAAACGTTACAAAAATAAAGTAAAATACTGGATGACATTCAATGAAATCAATAACCAGAGTGAGCTGGATGTACCTTTTACAGCTTTTACAAACTCGGGTGTTCTTTATAAGGAAGGAGAAAATAAAAAAGCAGTGCTCTATCAGGTTGCACACTATCAATTTCTTGCATCGGCACTGTCCGTCATTAAAGGTCATGAAATTAATCCGGATTTTAAGATCGGCTGCATGCTTTCGATTCAGCCGGTATATCCATATAGCTGCAATCCGGATGATCAGATAAAGCAGCTTGAAGAAATGCGCAAACGTTTCTTCTTTGGTGATGTACAGTGCCGGGGGCACTATCCTTCTTACACTTTAAAAGAATGGGAAAACAATGGATACAAGGTTGAAATGGAAGATGGTGATCTTGAAACAATTGCGAAGGGAACTGTAGATTATTTTGCTTTTAGTTACTATATGAGCTATGTGACATCCGCAGATCCGAAAATGATGAAGTCCGTTGATGGCGGATTTGCTACAGCTGTCGATAATCCATATCTCAAGGCCTCTGAATGGGGCTGGCAGATTGATCCGGTTGGCTTGCGCTATGCCCTGAATATTCTTACAGAACGCTATGAGCTGCCGCTTATGGTCGTGGAAAACGGGATTGGTTTGCATGAAGCAAAGGATGCCGATGGCAAAATTCAGGATGATGCCCGTATCGAGTACTTTGCCGCACATATCGAGCAAATGAAAAAAGCAATTGATGAAGACGGTGTAGAGCTTTGGGGCTATTGTTCGTGGGGCCCGATTGATCTTGTATCGGCAGGGACTGGTGAAATGGAAAAGCGCTATGGCTTTATCTATGTTGATAAAGATAACAAGGGTGTTGGCACGCTGAATCGAGAAAAGAAAAAGTCGTTTAACTGGTATAAAAAAGTAATTGCAACAAATGGCGAGGACTTGTCAAATAATTGACCTGCCTTTTGCATTAGAGATGTTTTTCCGTTGTGGTATCTGTAGCGAGAACAGCTTTATGCAAGTGCCTGTTGTTTGTCTGAATAAAGGCTGTAATAAATGAAAGCACAGGAATATAATAATCAAGATAGACTGAAAAGCGGAAAAAAGTTTCAAGTTTTTCCGCTTTTTTTCTATGAAAATGAAACACTCTTCCAATAGAGTCAGAATCTATTGAATGATTGCATTTGTCGTGCTATAGTTAATATGGTAAAAGAGACGCTGGCAGTTATTTTATATAATATAAGGAGCGAATTTATGATGAGAAAGATTGTATTGTTATGTGCATCAGGAATGTCTACGAGCATGCTCGTTAAGAAAATGGAAGAAGCCGCTGCTGTGATGAATTACGAATGCAACATTTCAGCATTTCCGACATCAGAAGCCAGTAAGCGGGGGGCTGATGCAGATATTATACTACTCGGACCACAGGTTCGGTTTGATTTAAACAAGATTAAAAAGCAGTGCCCGGGTGTTATTGTGGAGGCAATTGATATGCGCATGTATGGACGTATGGACGGTACAGGTGTTGTCGAATTTGCCAAAGCGAAACTTGGCGATTGACTAATTTTTAAAATAAGAGTGAAAAATAGGGAGCGGTTTAATAAATGGAAGGGTTAGAACTCACAGCATTTCAGATTATATCTGCAGTAGGTACAGCACGCAGTTGTTATATAGAAGCGATTCAGATGGCGAAGAAGCATGAATTCGAGAAAGCAGAAAAATCAATTGCTGAAGGCGATGAGATGTTCAATGAAGGTCATGCCGCGCATTTAGGACTTTTACAAAAAGAAGCAGAGGGGACAGGTCAAGGTATCAACCTTTTGATTTTGCATGCAGAAGATCAGCTAATGAGTGCAGAAGGATTTAAAATTATAGCGCTTGAATTCATTGATGTATATAAAAAGTTTAAGGCGATGGAAAAATAATAGAGATAAATAAAGAGGACATGCCGCAATGGTATGTCCTTTTGTGCTGCAAAGGCCTATGGTCCTTTGTTATATTAATATTTTTGCCGAACAATGATAAGGGCGGTTTTGCGGGGTGGGTCCCACTCAATGTTGGAGACCTGAATATCGGCAAGGCCGATGATATGTTTCATTTTTCGATGGATATATACGGCGCAGTCAGATATTTCTTTAACGGGACAGTTTATACAGGGCGTCTCTCGACCAAAAAAAAGTGAATAGCATGGCTGCTGTAATACGCGGAGGGGGATGCTTTGACGAAGCTCCTGATTAAAGTAGAGTACCTCATGAGAGACCTTATCGATGACGTAAATAAAATCGTGAATGCTGTCGATAACAGCAGCTAATTGATCGCTCCTGGCACTAAGTTCTGTAGTATTTTCCGGCTTCAAAAGAAATCCGCTGAGAATACAGGAAAAAATATTCATGAATTCATATTCTTCTTTTGTCCAGACGCGGATGTTTTTACAGTCTTCAAAGCCTAAAATTCCCAGAAAGTCTGTGCCGTTAGAAATCTGACAGTTAATAAAGGAGCGGGTGTTTACCTTGTGAAAAGCTGCTGCTTGTTCTTCGGATAATTTATTTGTATCGCTGCAAACTGAGAAGATTCCATAAGGTGTTGGTTGGGAGAGCGCAGAAGCAGCGTCAGAACGCAGCCGTGTGTTGCTGCTATCGTTTACATCAATAACAGGCAGGTCTGCAGCCATAGGACTATTCCAATTGTAAGACATCGTAAGTGTGTTGTTTTTTTTGTTAAGCAAAAAGATATAGGCACGATCAATGTTGAACTGCTTGCCCAGAAGGCTGAAAACCATATTGATTGTGGTTGCAGCATCGCGTGTTTCGTAAAGTAACCGAAAGATGTATTCGACAATATGATCTTTAAAAGCTTTTTGTTCCGGATCGACAAGAGAAAGGTCCGAACGCTGCGGAATCTCTACGGCTGGCAAATTATCATTGTAAAAAAGAAACATATCTTTCCCGTTTCCTTTGCAGTTATAGAGGGCCTTATCAGCTTTTTCAAATAATGTTTTAAAAGAAGTGCCATGATCCGGTGAGATAGCAATGCCGATGCTGACGGAAAAAGTAATTTCCTGTGTAGTACTTTTATAGATGCGATGAAGATTATTGATGAGACGCTGGCATTTTTTGCGAAGAATATCCATAGAATAGATGTCCTTAATAAGAACAATAAACTCATCCCCGCCAATACGGCCAATGATATCGATCTGGCGAAAATCTTTTTCGAGTTCCATTGCAATATCTGTAATAACAGCATCGCCAAAAAGATGCCCGAAAGTATCGTTGATGTTTTTAAAACCATCGGCATCAAGGATGAGCAGGGCCTGCTGAAATTTTTGCGTGTTAGGAGAAGTCAAATAAAGTTCAATAAGACGCTGGCTTGTACCTTTATTGTAAAGACCTGTCAGTGAGTCACGCTCGGCTTCCCGCTGAAGTTTGTTTTCCAGTTCTTTCTTTTCATGAATATCCTGAATAGAGCCAATGATCAGGTAAGGCCTCTTATCCTTAAAATAAGTAATATGCGTAAGCTTTATCCAACGATACTGACCGTCTTTCGACAATATGCGATACTCGACTTCACGACGGTCCATTGAATTTATGAGGTTGTCCGGCTTGGAAAGGATATAGTTCATATATTCTTCGACAAGCGGCAGATCTTCATCAAGAACCAGATGATGTGTAAGCATGTAGGTAGAAAAGTATTTTTGGGATTGCAGAGCATAGGGAAGAGAAGCAGCATTTTCTGATATAGAAAAATCATCCGTCAGAAGATCCCAGCGAAAGAGAAGGAGCTGGTCAAAGTCAGCAAGGGCTTTATATATATCACTGCTGGAATTTTTGGAGAAATCGTTTAAAGGAGTCATCTTTTTCCTGCTTTCGTACGAATGTAGAAGAAATGAAATATTCAATAATAAACTAGGCTTATTATAAGCTAAAAATCTTATATTTTCAATGTATACAATTATGAAATATATAGTCTCTTTGCCTGCTTGATATTTCCTTGTGTAAACGGTAAAATGAAGAAAAGAGATTTATGCACAGGGCGGAGGCCATGAGAAATGAAGAAAGTAGTTTTGCTTATAGTGTTTGTCTGTTTTTTTGTATCAACAGCATTTGCTGGTGAGAAAGATGCGATACCGACAAATGAACAGACGGCTGCAGTGGCAATGGAACAACAGGATTACTGGGAGGCTGTACGTCTCTATAGCGTGGAAATCGTCAAAAGTCCGGATCGTGCATTGCTTTATAAAGAACGTGCCAATGCATATTATCGCTTAAAGAAATACAGCGAGGCTATGCGTGATTATAATACAGCGATTGCACTTGACCCGTCCTATGTGGATGCCTATAATAACCGGGGCAGTGTTTATCATGCCTATGGTGAGTACGATAAAGCTATTTCAGACTATACCAAGGTTATTCGTCTTAATGCGCATCATGCAAAGGCGTATTATAACCGGGCGCTTGCCTATGCGGCAATCGGAGCCTATGAGAAGGCGGCTGCGGATGATACGCAGGCACTTCTGCTTAAGCCGATGAATGCCGATGCCTGGAAAAATCGTGGGATGGTATACGAGTGTATGGGACGTTATGCGGAAGCATTGCGTGACTATGAAAAGGCGATTGCCATCAATCCGAATGATGGAGCAGCATACTACAATCGTGGCAATGTACAGATGCGTCAGCAGGACGTGAAAGCGGCAATCCAATCGTATAAACAGGCAATTCGGCTAAATGATAAAGATGTGAACGCCTACAATAATATAGGGCTTGCCTACGCCGGACAGAAAAATACAAAGCGGGCATTGGAGGCCTATGACAAGGCAATCAGCCTGGAACCGGAGTATATGAATGCCTATAGTAATCGTGGCCTTATCTATATGGAACAGGGGAAATACGAAGAAGCCGAGGCGGATTTTAATAAGGCAATTGAGCTTGTGCCGGATTGTGCATCCTGCTACATGAACAGGGCAGCGCTTTATGAACTTCTTGGCAGTAATAATCGGGCACAGGATGACTATCGGCGTGCTGTGCTTCTCGATGCATCATGTGCGAAGGATGTGCCATGGAAATATCGGGATAAATAATAAAGAAGATAAGTTGGAGTCGCTGCATTTGTAATGCAGCGACTCTGCTTTTTTTGCAGTACAGAAAAGCCGGAGATTTCATCCTGCTTATTGCAATATTCGCGCAGTAAGATTACAATGAGATATAGTAATACGAAACAATAAAGGGGGATATGCATGAGGGCGATTAAAGGTCGTATTTTTGATATTCGTCAGTTTTCTGTCCATGATGGTGAAGGAATCCGTACGACGATATTTCTCAAGGGATGCCCGCTTCGTTGTGTCTGGTGCCAAAATCCAGAGGGAATTGCATGTGATGGGCGGCTCGTGTATTTTGTTGATAAATGCATCCATTGTGGTATGTGCCTGATGGTTTCGCAGGGAGCTGTCAAAGAGATTGCAGGAAAAATTACGATTATTCCGGAAGCAGTGACAGAGGGAGAGGAGTATGAACGTGAATGTCCAACGGGAGCTTTACGTATGGACAGCAGGGAGTATACTTTGACAGAGGTATTGGAGATGGCTTTGCGTGATTTACCTTTTTTTCTGCATGGTGGTGGAGTTACGCTGTCGGGTGGGGAACCGTTCTTCCAACAGGATTTTACACTGGCTTTATTGAAAAAACTTAAAGACAAAGGAATCCATACGGCCGTAGAATCGTCGCTTTGTACGGATTTGGATTATTTTAAAAAGGTGCTTCCCTATATCGACAGACTGTTTGCGGATTTTAAGGTGTTTTTACCGGAGGAACATAAACGCTATACGGGTATTGATCCGATGATCATTCGTGAGAACCTGCGCTATGTGCTGCAGTCCGGGTATAGAGATAATGTCGTTGTACGGACGCCGCTTATTCCGGAGTATATAGCAACAAAAGAAAACCTTATAGCGATTGCACAATGGTTGGCAGAAGTGTACCCGCAGGTGCAATATGAGTTATTAAACTATAATCCGCTGGCAAAAGCAAAGTATGCACATGTCGATTTCCCTTATGGGTTTTTAGAAAATCCACCAATGTATACAAAAGAGGAACTGCTGGCATTTCGTAATCTTGTTTTTAAAGCAGGTGTGGTTAATGTGTTTGTAGAAATTTGATTTACATGATAGAATATATGGTTGTAATCATAAATAAACTGAAAATTATTTAGATAGAGGTGTATGCAATGTTTTTAGAAGAAAGACAAGATAGTATTATGAGTATACTGACGCGTGATGGCAAGGTCAAGGTCAAGGAACTCAGCGAAAAATTTAAGGTCACGGAAGATTGTATACGCAAAGATCTTGGAGCCCTTGAAAAACAGGGCAAGCTTAAGCGCACCTATGGTGGAGCAGTCGTATTACGGGAAAATTTGCATACGATGGAGGTCAGCAAGCGCCGTAATAGTGATGTTGAGGCGAAGCGCCGCATTGCGGAAGCTGCAGTCAGCCTTATCAATGAAAAAGACATGGTATTTCTTGATATTTCAACAAGCAATCTTGCTGTAGCGGAGCTGCTTGAAAAAGATCAGCGTGAACTCACGGTTGTCACAAATATGATCGATATTCTTGTAATCCTTGCACATAATCCGAAGATTCGCCTTGTCTTTGCCGGGGGCAAAATCAATAAGAGCCGCGATGGTTTCTGGGGCGGTATGACGATGGACTTTATTTCACATCTTAAACCGGATATTGCGTTCGTTGGCGCCGTTGGTGTTGATGTGCGTGAAAACAGTGTTTCTACATACGATATTGAGGATGGAATCAATAAGGCAGCGATCATTCGCGCAAGCAAGAAGGCTTATCTTGTGGCAGAAGCCAAGAAACTCAATAAGGATGGCAACTATAACTATACGACACTCGATACGCTTTCCGGGCTTATCACAGATTCGATGCCGACAGAGGATATTCGTCAGGCGGCTTCGGATTATGGTGTACAGATTATTATCCCGTGAGACTGTTTCGCAACTTTTTATTTGGAGCTGAATTTTTAGTATGAAGCAAACATTTTTAAGGCTGCTGAGCTGGCAGAATTTTTACCATTTCATGCAGCAGGAAATTAAAGTATTTCTTTTCTTTCTAGCGATGCTATGCCTGTTTCGTCTGGTCTTTATCGGCTGGATGCACGCGTATATTGGACCTGCATCCGAAAGTCACGATGTGCTTACAGCTCTTTGGGTAGGCATGCGCATCAGTTGTAAGAGTGCTGGTCTACTGACAGTTATTTCACTGCTTTGCTCGGGAATGGCAAATGTTCTGGCACCCCGGCGCGAGAACATCGTGCGCTGTACGGTGAATGGAATTTCAATTCTTGTGCTGTCAGTTCTTTTTATTGCGCGTTTTCCGTACTACCGCCAGTTTCATTCGGGGTTTAACCAGCTTATGTTCAATACAGCAAATGATGATGTCTATGCGCTCGCTTTGTCCCTTGTACAGGAGTTTTATCTGCCAGTACGCTTAGCGGGTGCTTTTTTGCTTGCGTTTTTATTTTATAAAATTTTTATTCGTTTTTTGCGGTGCCAATGGGGATTTTGGCATAACTGCGGATGGAAACCGTTATGCTGGATAGGACGGGCTGGTTTTTTACTTGTGCTTTATTATGTATCCCTGCTGGCAATGTTTGGTGGAAGTCTGAACTGGCAGACGGAGGTTGACTGGGAAAATGCAGGTGTCACAAAAGATACATTTCTTAATGAGGCAATTCTTGATGATTTGCAGGCAGTTTATCGAGCCTATACGATGAATAACCGCATGGAGGCCTGCAATGGCCTCAACTTTGATACAGAGCAAATCAGGACGTTGGCCGCAACACTTGCGAAAAAACCGGCAGACTCCGATGACCTTGATCGATATCTTACTCATCAGGCGCAAGGTATGCAGGTGGAAAAGCCGCGCCAGATTTTTATTATCATTTCGGAAAGTTATGCCAATTGGCCGCTTCTTGATAAATATAAGGATTTGCATATTGCTGATGGTATGAAATCGATTATGGCAGAGGAAGACAGTGATTACTGCGGGACATTTCTGCCGGATGGAGCGAGTACGGTATCGGCAGTCACAGGTATCGTGACTGGGTTTGCTGACGCGAATCTCTATCTTACAACGATGCCAGAGGCATTTGCCGCACCGTATCCGACGGCAAGTGCGCCACAAATGGAACGCCTTGGCTATGGAACGAACTTTTGGTATGCCGGACCATCGACATGGGAACGAATCGGTGCATTCACGCAGGCACAGGGTTTTGGACACTTTTACAGTCGTGGTGATTTCAAAAATGCCGACACGGGAAGTGTCTGGGGATGTGACGATGAATATCTGTACAAGGCAGTCCTTGATGGGGTGTCTGCGGATACGCCAAGCTTCAATGTATTGCTGAATGTGTCAAATCATTCACCGTTTAATATCGATCTGGAAAAAGCGGGTTTTGATAAAGAGGCACTGCGAGCAGCGCTGCCAGTGGAAGCGCAGAAAGATGAAGATCTTATCAAGCAACTGGGACATTATTGGTATGCGGATAAGGAAATGGCAGCTTTTATTCGTGAGGCGAAGGAAAAGTATCCGAACAGTCTTTTTATTGTGATTGGTGACCATGCGGATCGCTATAATATTGACAAGGCACCATCGATGTATGAACGTTATGGCATTCCATTTATCGTTACGGGAAAATCTGTGAAAAAAGGTGTGCTGGATAAGGAAGCAGCGGGTAGTCAGATTGATGTTGTACCGACGCTTATTGAGATGATTGCACCGCAGGGATTTGAATACGAAGCGCTGGGATCAAGCCTTTCACGCGGTAATAAAATGGGAGTGAATTATGGCTTTTGGATTATGCATGATAAAATTGGGAAGGCAGATATTCTGCCATTTAAGTCTGAGGCAATTGGTGCTGCGGCAGAGCCGATCAATGAACCGGTACTGCAAAGTTATATTGATGCGGTGCGGAGCATTTCGTGGTGGCGGGCCAAGTATGGCCCGATACTTGATGAGTCGCTCACAATAAACAGGAAATAAAGGAGCGGGACATCGTGATTATAGAAAAATGCAATCTGTGCCCAAGGCACTGTAATGCTGATCGCAGTCATGGTGAATATGGGTTTTGCGGTGCGGGGGCACAGGTGAAAATTGCGCTGGTATCGCTGCACAAATGGGAGGAACCTTGTTTGTCCGGTGAAAAAGGAGCGGGTACAGTATTTTTCTCTCACTGCAATCTGCACTGTGTATTTTGCCAGAACCATAAGATTAGTCAGGGCGGTAAAGGTATTGAGGTTACAGCAGCGCGGCTTGCAGAGATATTTCTTGAACAGCAGGAGCGTGGTGCTGCAAGCCTTGATCTTGTGACGCCGACACACTATGTTCCACAGATTCTTGCAGCGTTAAAGCTGGCGAAGCAGCGTGGGCTGCGGCTGCCAGTCGTATATAACTCGAATGCTTATGAAACAGAAGAAACCCTTCTATTATTGCGTGGATCAGTGGATGTATTTCTTCCCGATATGAAATATGCGGATGAAGTATCAGCCTGTCGCTATTCGAAGGCACCTGGCTATTTTGCGGCAGCGAGTGCAGCCATTTGTCGAATGGCTGCACTCGTTGGAAAGCCTGTAATTGAGGCGGGCAGAATGAAGCGGGGCGTTATCGTGCGTCATCTTATTCTGCCGGGACATAAAGACGAGAGTATGCGCATTGTTGATTGGCTGTGGCAGACCTTTGGTGATGATATATATATAAGCCTCATGAACCAGTTTACGCCGATGCATGAGGTCGCAGACTACCCCGAGATTAATCGCCGCCTTACAACGTATGAATACGATAAAGTTGTAGACCATGCAAGAGAACTAGGTATTACGCAGTGCTTTATTCAGCAGGGGCGTACAGCATCAGAAAAGTTTGTCCCACAGTTTGATGGACAAGGCGTGTTGAAATAAATTGAAGGTATAAGTCCGGTGGCCGTATCGCTGGAAAGAGCAGTCTGTGTCCTTACGGAACATCAATAAAAAAACTACAGTCCCGGTATAATTTTTGGGCTGTAGTTTTTTTGTGGAGTATTTTCCCATATAATTTATAGGAAAGCATTGACATATGTTATAAAAAGAAATACAATAAATTTAATCCCGAGTATTATGATAAGAATTCGTTTGATAATGAATGCTTATGCTGGAATGTGTATTATTATTGAAGAAACTATAGAAATGTAAGGAGAGCATAATATGGCTGAAAAATTATTGGATATTTCCAATCTACATGCAGGTGTAGAGGGGAAAGAAATTTTAAAAGGACTGGATCTCACAATGAATAAAGGCGAGGTTCATGTCATTCTTGGGCCAAATGGTTCAGGGAAGTCGACACTTATGAACATTATTATGGGGCATCCCAAATATGAAATAACAAGTGGAAGTCTTTTGTTTGAGGGCAGGGATCTTGCAGAGCTCAAGACATTTGAACGTGCACGTGCCGGTATTTTTCTTTCGTTCCAGACACCGGAAGAAATCCCGGGAATTACGGTAGAAAATATGCTGCGTACAGCGAAGAAGGCCGTCAGCGATGAAAATATTAAGATCTTTGCATTTCAGAAGAAGCTCAAGGCAATGATGCAGGAACTTAAAATGAAACCGGAATATGCACAACGTTATATGAATGTAGGTTTTTCCGGGGGAGAAAAAAAGCGTAATGAAATTCTTCAGCTCCTTATGCTGGACCCGAAGCTCGCGCTGCTTGACGAAACTGATTCCGGGCTTGATGTTGATGCCGTGCAGATTGTATCTGCGGGTGTAAAGAAGTTTCATACGGCAGAAAACTCTTGTCTTATTATCACGCATAATACGCGTATTCTTGAGCAGCTCGCAATTGATAAGGTGCATGTGCTTATGGATGGTAAAATTGTTGAAGAAGGCGGAGCGGAACTTATTGATGAAATCAATAAGAAGGGTTTTACGCATCTGCTTGATACCGATGCGAGGGGCCGGGGTAATTGTGAAACGTGTGAGATTGCCTGCCCGTGTCCAGCGAAATGAGGGATTGATATGGAAAAGAAAAAGACGTTTGTCGAAGATATTGAGCGGACTTTATATGATATAAAAAATGAAGACTATGCCGTATACAAAACACAGCAGGGGCTTACAGAGAAGATTATTCGCGATATCTCGCGTGAAAAGCATGATCCGGAATGGATGCTGGCTTTTCGCCTGAAGGCACTCGATGTGTACAACCATACGCCGATGCCGACATGGGGACCGGATCTGTCGGAACTGAATATGGATGAGATCGTTACATATGTAAAACCAAAGGGAACAATGACGGGGAATTGGAAGGAGGTTCCTACGGAAATTAAGGAAACCTTCGATCGGCTGGGGATTCCGGCAGCGGAAAAGACATCGTTGGCCGGAGTGGGCGCACAGTATGATTCCGAGGTTGTTTATCACAGTATAAAGGAAGATCTTGTCAAGCAGGGTGTCGTTTATACGGATATGGAAAGTGCACTGATCGAGCATGAGGATCTTGTGAAGGAATACTTCATGAAACTCGTACCGCCAAAGGATCACAAGTTTGTCGCGCTGCATGGCGCTGTCTGGTCGGGCGGTTCGTTTGTCTATGTACCGGAAGGGGTGCATGTGGATATTCCGCTGCAGTCCTATTTTCGTCTGAACTCGCCGGGGGCGGGACAGTTTGAGCATACACTTATTATTCTCGAAAAGAATTCCAGTCTCCATTTTATCGAAGGCTGTTCTGCACCGAAGTATAATGTGACAAACCTCCATGCGGGTTGTGTTGAACTCTACGTAAAGGAAGGTGCTCGTCTGCGCTACTCGACGATTGAAAACTGGTCACGTAATATGATGAATCTCAATACGAAACGTGCGCTTGTCGAAAAAGATGGCATCATCGAGTGGGTATCTGGGTCGTTCGGCTCACATATATCAATGCTTTATCCGTGCAGTATTCTACATGGTGAACATGCGCGCTGTGAGTTCACAGGTGTCACTTTTGCTGCACGCGGACAGCACCTTGATACAGGAGCGACTGTCATACATGCAGCACCGTATACGTCGTCAAATATCAGTACACGCTCCATTTCGAAGGATGGGGGTATCGTTGTTTATCGCGGGGCGGTAAAGGTTACCCCAAATGCACATCATGTGAAGTCTTCTGTTAACTGTGAGTCGCTCATGCTTGATGATGAGTCGCGCTCGGATACGCTTCCTGTCATGGATATCATGGGTGATGAAGTTGATATCGGACATGAAGCTAAAATCGGCCGTATCAGCGATGAGGCGATATTCTATCTCATGAGTCGCGGCATCAGCGAGGATGAAGCGAAAGCAATGATTGTACGTGGATTTGTTGAACCGATTGCCAAAGAATTGCCGCTGGAATATGCTGTAGAAATGAATAATCTCGTCAATATTGAGCTTGAAGGCACAATGGGCTGAGGTCGGGAGGAAAAAGAAATGATAGCAGAAAAAGAAATATTGAATCCTATTCCGATGCGGACCTGGCGCTGGCTTGGCGTGAACGCTGCACAGCTCCGGCAGGAACTGCCGACGATGGGGATTTATGATAAAAAGCCGCTTATAGCAGAAATTGCTGGCGTGCAAAGTATAAAAGATCAAAAAGAAATACCGGCAGACATCGCTGCATATGCAGCAAAAATTGATTGTGGTCTCAGCGAAGCCATGGATAAGACAGTCAGCGCGGTGTACAATAGTGGCTATGTTATAGAGATTGCGGCAAACGAACAGTGTACGCAGCCGATTCGGCTGCGCTATGTGCTGGATGAATCGAATCCGGCACTTACCGATGAACACATCATTGTTGCAAGAGAAAACAGTGAGGCAACGGTGATTATTTCCTATACAGGTGATGGGGAAATCTTCCACAACGGACGGACGCGTGTCTATGCTGAAAAAGGAGCGAAGCTCCATCTTATCAAAGTACAACTGCTTGCGGGTGAAGCGCAGCAGATGGATGCCATTGGTGCGTATGCTGAGGCTGGTGCTCGCATCGATGCCACTGTTGCAGAAGTCGGAGCGGCCCGTTCAGTAACAAGTCTTAAGATAAATCTGGCTGGTGATGAAAGCACAGCAGATATCAAGACGATCTATTTTGGCGATGGAACACGTGAACTTGATATGAACTATATCATCCGGCAGGAAGGTAAAAAGACGGATGGACATATGGAAATACAAGGTGCGCTGCTCGATAAGAGCCAGAAGATTTTCCGGGGAACACTTGACTTTATTCGAGGCAGTAAAGGTTCTGTCGGTCGTGAAGCTGAAAATGTTGTCGTATTGAGCCCGGATGTGCGGAACCGATCTGTACCATTAATGCTTTCCGGCGAAGACGATGTCGATGGTCATCATGCTGTGAGCGTCGGTAAAATGGATGAAAACAAACTCTTTTATCTCATGAGCCGTGGACTGAGTCTTCGCGACGCTGAAAAGATGGTTATTGCGGCATCTTTCCAGCCGGCTTTGCAGCGCATACCGGACGAAGAAATAAAAGGACAGATTGAAGAATATATCAGGAGGCGATTAGCCAATGTCGAATAAATATCGGAGGGATTTTCCTCTTTTACAGAATACAATGAATGGTAAGCCGCTTGTCTATCTTGATAACGGGGCAACGACGCAAAAACCGCAGCTTGTAATCAAGGCGATGGAAGACTACTATAGAAATTCAAATGCAAATCCGCATCGCGGCGCCTATGATCTTAGTGTCAGAGCAACGGAAATCTACGAAAACACGCGTGAACGCGTGCAGAAGTTTCTCAATGCAAAAAAATCCTGTGAAATTATTTTTACAAA
>DCFY01000138.1 GCA_002315155.1 Megamonas sp. UBA1792 | reverse complement strand
GCTGTATGATATTCTTCTGGTATCAGCCGACGAATTAACCCGATATAAGAAGGAATATTTACAAGTGGCCAGTCCGATCCATACATAAGCTTATCATAGCGTGACAGATACGTCAGCCATGTACGTATCTGTTCTACATAACCATGATAGGTTTTCAAAAACCATTCAGGCACAAAATTCCCTTCTACCAGTCCAGACAGATCTGCATAGACATTCGGATTCTTCTTGATGACCTCCGTCGCATCAACAAGCCATGGATTGCCATAATGCGCCATGACGAATTTTACACGAGGAAAGTTTACAGCAGCCTCATCCACCGTCAACGGATGTGAATACTTAAGCAATCCTTCGGCATTCGCCGTATCACCTGTATGGATAACGACCGGAACATCATACTGTTCTGCCATCTCATAAAACGGATGATAGAGTGCATCATTTACGTAGAAATGCTCATAGCCGGCATACACTTTAAACCCCACACATTCCGGACGCTGCAACGCCTTTTCAAAAGCCGTCATTGTCTCCTGTTGATTTTCCTTCGTTATTGCCGTAGCATTAATGCCCAAACACTGGACAAAATTCTTTGGCCAGTCTTGCGTTGAAAAAGACAGCTCACGCGGATTTTGGAGAAATTCCCTTGCCGGTACCGTGCCCATCCCGATGCCAAGAATAATTCCATTCGCCTGCATCACACTCGACAAATGCGTAAGTGAAGCCTCATGTCCCGCTTTTTTAGCACTCTGCGTAAATGCTTCGCTTTCCGGGAAAAAATGAAGATGTGCATCAATTATTTTCATAGTTATTTATCTCCTCATAAGACAATTTGACTTTTACCACAACGGCACAAAGCAAAAGAATACTGCCTCCGCTGACAAAAACCAAATTTTCTGCTGTATATATTTTCTAAACCCATCTTTCATTATACAGCATGAGACAACGAACGACTAGATTTCTTATCCAGCAATTATGGCATGAGATTTTTCATATATTTTTTTATTAGCATAAATAAATTTTATACAAAAAACAAGTGCCACACTAATTTCTTAGTGCAACACTCACTTTGGCCTAATCATCATATGACATTCGCAGCCTTTGTTCCCGTTTATAACGTTCTAAGGCTAATTGAATTAATCTATGAATCAGATTGGGATAACTCACCCCGCTTAGTTCCCATAGCTTAGGATACATGCTGATTTTTGTAAAACCAGGAATTGTGTTGATTTCATTCACAATAATCCGCTGATCCTTCGTTAAGAAGCAATCTACTCTGGCCATCCCTTCACAGCCAAGTGCCTGAAAGACCTGAATTGCCACAGTTTGAATTTTCTTACTGAGTACAGCCGAGAGATTCGCCGGCAATTCCAAAATCGCACCATTTTCATCTCTATATTTAGCATCGTATGAATAAAATTCGGTTTGGGCAATAATTTCACCAACCACGGATGCTTGCGGTTGCTCATTCCCCAGTATCCCGCATTCCAGTTCACGCCCTGCAATAGCCTCTTCAATCAAAATTTTATTATCGAATTGAAAAGCGTTTTTTATCGCCTCAGCAAACGTTAAAGCATCGTGAACTTTACTCACACCCACAGATGATCCTGCATTCGCAGGTTTTATAAATAAAGGCAACCCGAGTTCCGAACTAATATCTTGAAAATCAATCTGTTCCTGCTGCCAATAAAAATACGTTTTGAATCTAGCAATATCAATACCTGCATCTCGCAAGATCCGCTTCGTCACATCTTTATCCATGCCAATAGCTGATGCCAATACCCCTGCTCCAACGCAAGGAATATTAGCAAGTTTCAACAACCCCTGCACGGTACCATCTTCACCATTGGTACCATGCAAAACCGGAAAAACCACATCAATGGCTTGCCTCATCCCGCCTTTGCAGGAAAGCACGTCTTTTTTCATCTCATCCCCAAGTGTAAAAACCATATTGCCATCATTTTTTTCTTTTATGTTCTCTAATGAATTTCCTGCCTGTAAAATCATATCATTGGTATAGAGGTTCCATTGCCCACTCTTATCAATTCCAATGAGTGTAAGATCATATTTCTCTTTATCAATGGCCTCTATAATATTTTGAACAGATTGCAGCGAAACTGCATGTTCAGCAGATTGCCCCCCAAACAAAAGTCCAAGATTAATTTTCTTCATTCAAACTCCGACTCCCTCATATTTAAAACTTTCTTTATAGTGTAGCACTCATCTGTCTCCCCTGCCAATAACAAAGCTGCTTTTTATATTGCAAATGTTGCCCATTACAATAAAGACTTTATAAATTTGTTTTTACAAATACATAAGGACTTTCGATCAAATATATACCAACAAATCGAAAGTCCTTTATGAAAAAGATTATACTTTAAATTGCCAACCATCACATTTTGTATCATTTATATCCCCATGAACTCTAATTCATAAAGACGCTTCGTTCTATTTACGAAAAATTTCAAATTAAATATATTAATTTGAAATACTGTTTCTCTTTAATTTCTGCTCTATTGCATACGGGAAAGATCCGCAAATTTTGTAAACTGCTTGTGAAAGAAGAGCTGTATCGTATCAACCGGCCCATTACGATGCTTGGCGATAATGACATCCGTAATATTTTTATTCTCTGTGTCCGGATCATAGTAGTCCTCACGATACAGAAACATAACAATATCGGCATCCTGTTCGAGAGAACCGGATTCACGAAGATCACTGAGCATCGGTTTCTTAACCTGGCGTGATTCGACACTACGGCTAAGCTGTGAAAGCGCAACAACAGGTACATTGAGTTCACGTGCAAGTGCCTTAAGCGAACGCGAAATTTCGGAGATTTCCTGCTGACGATTGTCCCCGCTATTCTTGCCCGGACGTCCCTGCATAAGCTGCAGATAATCAATGACAATAAGTTTTAAATCGTACTCCGCTTTGAGTCGACGTGCCTTTGACCGCAGTTCCATAACAGTAATACCAGCAGTATCGTCAATAAAGATCGGCGCCGAAGCAAGACGATCAGCCGCACTGATGAGCTTCGTCCAGTCTTTTTCTTCCAGCTCACCAACACGCAGCCGCTGTGAATCAATGGCTCCCTCGGAGCAAAGCATACGCTGTACAAGCTGCTCCTTCGACATTTCCAGTGAGAAGAATGCAACTGCCTGTTTTTCTCGAACCGCAACATGTGTGGCTATATTCAATGTAAAAGCTGTCTTCCCCATACTTGGACGGGCTGCGACGAGAACAAGATCCGATGGCTGCAGTCCCGATGTCAGCTTATCAAGATCCTTAAATCCAGAGGCAATCCCAGTAAGACCACCTTTCGATTCATAGA
>DCFY01000167.1 GCA_002315155.1 Megamonas sp. UBA1792 | reverse complement strand
AATGAAACCATTAATCTTGTAAAGGATACATCTCTTATCTATATTTTGGCAATGAATGATCTTTTGCGCGTAGCACGGACAATTGTGCAGCGTGAGTTTGATATGACACCATTTGTTGTCGCAGGTGTATTTTATCTGGCGATGACGTTTGTGCTGACATGGATATTCAAGAAACTGGAGGCGCATTATGCAAAATACGATGAATGAGAATAATGTTATGATTCGTATGCATCAGATCTATAAGAAATTTGGTGCATTGGAGGTTCTCAAGGGAATTGATGTTGAGGTAAATCGGGGTGAGGTTCTTGCAATCATCGGACCAAGCGGATCGGGAAAGTCGACACTGCTGCGCTGCCTGAATCGTCTTGAAAGTATTGACGGTGGATCTATTGAGGTGGAAGGAGACTTTCTTGCTGTAGAAAATAGTGCAGGCATTGCCACCTATGCAGAAGCGTCCTTATCAAAGGAAATTCTTGGCAAGATGGGGATGGTATTTCAGCAGTTTAATCTTTTTCCGCATATGACGGTTTTGGAGAATCTTATTGAAGCTCCAGTACATGTCAAGCAGATAGCATCAGATGAGATTATTCCTGTGGCCGAGGAGCTTTTGCGCAAGGTTGGTCTTTACGAAAAACGTGATGCCTATCCGGCACGTCTTTCGGGTGGACAGCAACAGCGCGTAGCAATTGCCCGTGCACTGGCGATGAAACCGGATATCATGCTTTTTGATGAGCCAACCTCAGCACTTGATCCAGAGCTTACGGGAGATGTACTGAAGACCATGCGGCAGCTGGCAGAGGAACATATGACGATGATTGTTGTCACGCATGAAATGGCATTTGCTCGTGAAGCAGCGCATCATGTTATTTTTATGGCTGATGGCAATATCGTAGAGCAGGGTATCCCGGAAGATATTTTTGGTGCGCCCAAAGAAGAACGGACAAAAGCATTTTTGCAAAATATGCTGTAAGTATGAGCTGGGACTTGCATTTTGCCCGTATACAGAGGATAATAGACGGAGAATAGTTATCTGGTCACAGATTTGGAGGGGTCGTATGATTCGTTTTTTCATATTTGGCTTTATGATATGGAGCATGTTTTTGTCTCCGTCAATGGCGGAGGCTGTAAGTTTAGATGATTCTGTGGCAGGCAAGGCTGAAGTTAAGGAGATTCGGGTGCATGCGAATGGCGATAAAGTGCGTATTGTTGTGGATACGACAGGTGAGGTTGGCTATGAGACAATTGTATTATCCAATCCGACGCGCGTTGTTGTTAACCTTTCTGGAGCATGGATCAGCCCCAATGTTCCACGTGCTACAGATATAGATAGTCGTTTTGCTAAGAAAATAAGGGTCGGACAGTTTGATAAAAACACCGTGCGCATTGTTGTCGAGACAAGTGTTGGTAAAAATAATTATAATGTTTTTTCCTTAGCGGGGGGAACATCGCCATATCGTGTTGTTATGGATTTTGGTAATTTGGGGAAAGATTCATCTGGTGCAAAGATAAATTTGCCAGTGACAGAACCGGCAGCAACTGATCCTGTGGCAGCTGTACCTGTACAGGAAGAAACAACATCTGCAGAGGATTTGGCGGCACCGGTAGATGAACCGGTCTATACACCGGGACTTTCTGGTAAGCAGATTACCATTGATCCGGGACATGGCGGTGAGGACTCAGGTGCGATTGGGCCGACGGGAGTTACAGAAAAAAGTATAACGCTGCGGATTTCAAAAGAGTTACAGCGTATGCTCGAAGCAGCCGGTGCAAAAGTGTTCATGACTCGGACAACAGATACGGAAGTATCACCGAAACATACAGCGGCAAATGATGTTGAGGAACTGCAGGCACGATGTGATGTAGCAAATAACAGCAAATCCGATGTTTTTGTATGTATTCATATGGATTCTTTCTCAAGCGGGGAAGCAAAGGGAACATCGACGTATTATTATGTAAAGGGTACAGCGGCATCAAAGCGGCTGGCTGGTACTGTACGGGCTGGTATTATGGCACAACTCGGAACGGATGACCGTGGGACACGAAGCTGTAATTTCTATGTTCTCAAGCATACGAATATGCCAGCGACGCTTGCTGAAGTTGCTTTTGTATCGAATGCAGGAGAAGAGCAGCTGTTGAATTCAGATCCGGGTATTAAAAAGGCGGCTTTGGGTATATTTAACGGAATAAAAGACTTTTTTGACAGCTAGTGGCTGCTTTTATCGGCGAAGTCCTTGACGCAGGCAGGGAATTTGTATTAAAATGATAGAAAGAAATAAGAAGCCTTATCTGCGGCAAAAATTGCTGCAGATAAGGCTTTCGTGTGTGAATGTGAGGTTTTATGAAATGAAAGAAAATAATGATAGAGATCAAGCGGTTAAGGAACTGGAAAAAGCTTTAGCAGAAGAAAGCGAGCAGCGTTACAATCATATTATGCGGCGCAGTATACCGGAGAAAAGAGACTTACTTACGATGCTTATGGCTATGACAAAGCAGGAACTTGATGATATTCGCTATAATCTTTGTGTGTCTGGAATCAGTACATTGAAAAAAGCTGATATGGCAGCCTTCCTTGTTTCGGAAGTCATTGGGTTTTCGAAGAAGTGGTTTGTAACAATCGGAATTGAACAATATGATATTTTAACAACGATCTGTCATGATGATGGTCTGACAACAAAACTGAGTGAAAAGGATATGCGTCTTGATTATATGCGTTGCCTGGGAATCCTCTCAAATGGTGCACAGGCTGATAAGATGGCCTGGTATATGCCAGATGAAATTCTTGCAGTCTATAAAGAATTGGATAAACCTGTTTATAAAAAGGCGATTGAAGTAAATGATGAAATTATGCGCCTTACAACGGGGCTGCTTTTTTACTATGGTTTCGTTGATTATGACAAGCTGTTTTTGATGGTCAATGCGTATTTGGAGGAAGAAGATACATTAAAATTTGCCGATTTTATGGGTGTTATGTTCAATGGTGCTTGTTGGCAGGACAATGTAGTAAGTACGCAGCATGGAATGTATTACTATACGGTACTCGATCCAGATAAGATCGAGAGGGGACAGAATGAGCGAGTGAATGTTGACTATGCGGAACTTCCATATGATAAGGTCTATGAAGCGGGTGAAGTGAACTATATCGAAGCAACTGATGCATATAAAGCATTGGCACAGTTTTTTATGAAAGAATTAAAGTATGAAGTTCTTGAAGCAGCAGATATAGTTGGTGAGATTACAATCATTCTGCAAAATGGCGGAGTCATGAAGGAAGTTGTCGAATATCTGGATTCGCTTGGTATATTTAAAAAGAAGGGAATTGGCGAAGCCCTTGTACCGCTGCTGACATCTTTCAATAATATGTCACACTTATGGCTTTTGAAGGGACATACACCACAGGATCTTATGGATGTATCGAAGCAGATGAAAAGCAATGTTGTGAAATTTGAGCCTCGGAGCTCTAAAGTTGGACGTAATGATTTATGCCCGTGCGGCAGTGGCAAAAAATACAAGAAATGCTGCCTTGGCAAAAAGCAGGAAAAGGAAAATTAATGCTGGTTATTTAAATATATTGTAGTGCAGGGGCTGCTGTAAGGCAGCTCTTTTTTTATAGGAGAGAATATGAAACAAACACATAACTATCGGGAGAAAATACGAGAGTTCGTCATTGTTTTGCTGCCGATTTTTGTTACGCAGATTGCAATCGTATCAACAGG
>DCFY01000034.1 GCA_002315155.1 Megamonas sp. UBA1792 | reverse complement strand
CCCCCTAGTTTCTTTCCATCAGCCGCCTTTATTCCTTTTGTAATTGCCTTGAATATCGGCTGTACGGTTTCTGCGCTTACTATATTCAAAGCATTTAATTCCTCTTTAAACATATTGATAACAGCAACTACTGTTTCATCTGCCATAATTTCTTTTTCTTCTTCACCCTTTATTTCTATATCATCGTTAAAATAAAGCCCCGCAAAGTCAACAACCTGTGCAGCATAACTCAACTGATCCTGAATAACAGAAACAAAATTTACAAGTCCTTTCATTTCATCAGCTGTAAGCTGTCCCTTGATATAGCCTTTTTCAACAAGATGCGGGATCGCGAGCAGCGTAATCTTTTCCGGCTTTTCTTGCTTTATGTAGTGTGCATTAATCCAATTGAGTTTATCAATATCAAATACTGCAGGATTTTTAGCTACATGCTCCATAGAAAAAGCTTCAATAAGCTCTTCTCTTGAAAATATTTCCTTTTCGTCCTGTGGCGCCCAGCCCAGAAGTGCCAAAAAATTCACAATAGCCTCTGGCAGATATCCAAGTTTCTTGTATTGTTCCACTGAGGTTGCACCGTGGCGCTTACTCATTTTCGTGTGATCTTTCCCAAGAATAAGTGAAATGTGTCCAAACGTCGGTACGGATAAGCCCAATGCTTCATAAAGGACAACTTGCCGCGGAGTATTGGATAAATGTTCTTCCGCACGAATAACATGCGAAATGTGCATAAGTGCATCATCTAAAACAACCGCATAATTGTAAACTGGCATACCATCAGCTTTCACAATAACAAAATCACCGATACCATTAGATTCAAAACACATTTGTCCACGTACAAGATCTGTAAAACAAACCTGCTGGTTTGCAGGTGTACGAAAGCGTACAACCGGCTTGCGCCCTTCTTCTTCATAGGCTGCCTTCTGTTCCGGTGTCAGATTACGACAATGCCCCTGATAAATCGGCATTTTATTCTGCTTCTTAAGTTCTTCACGTTCTGCAGCAATTTCTTCTGGTGTGCAGTAGCAATAATATGCTTTTCCTTCTGCCAGCAGCTGTTCTGTATATTTTTTATAAATATCAAGACGTTCCGTCTGACGATATGGACCATATTCACCACCAACATCAATACCTTCATCCCAGTCAAGTCCAAGCCATTTAAGTGCATCCTTAATATTTTCTTCCGATTCCTTTGTCGAACGTACTCTGTCCGTGTCTTCAATTCTTAAAATAAGTTTACCATCTGTTTCCTTCTTTGCAAGCAGCCAATTAAATAAAGCGCTGCGAGCACCACCAATATGAAACGGACCGGTTGGACTTGGTGCGAACCGAACCCTGATTTGCTTAGACACTATTCATTACCTCCAAAATATTGTATATAGTTAATTTTACCAGAAATCTGATCTTCATACAAATACTATTTTAGCTCAATACCTGTCACTGCATAAGAAGATATCCCTTCTTCATTCCCAGTGAAACCCAGCCATTCCTCTGTCGTAGCTTTTACATTGACCTGTTCCGGCTGTAGATACAATACACTTGCTATATTTTCAACCATCTTATGTATATATGGTGCAAACTTTGGTTTCTGAGCCACAATGGTCGCATCAATATTACCAATGCAATAGCCTTTCTCTGCGATCAATTTCCCTACATGTTCCAAAAGCATCAGGCTGGATATCCCTTCGTAAGCCGGATCTGTATCTGGAAAATGGTGCCCAATATCACCTAATGCTGCAGCACCAAGCAGTGCATCAGCAATCGCATGCAGCAAAACATCAGCATCAGAATGTCCCAGAAGACCTGCTGTATGCTTTATATCTACACCACCAACAATAAGCTTTCGCCCCTCTACCAATCTATGTACATCATAACCCATACCAAATCGCGTCATACGTCTGCTCCTTTTTATTTTCTACCATCAGTGGCGGAAAAGATGTTCCTTCATATTTATTATCGCATCAGAAACAACCACTACGCCATCTTTTACCTTTGACATTTTACCATCACGCAAAAAAGCTTCTGCAATAATTAAATCTTCCGGCGTCGTAACCTTGATATTCCTGTACTCGCTTTCCACAACCTTCACTGGTATGCCCATGCGTTCAACAAGACTTGCATCATCCGTCCCCAAAAAGCCGTCTGCCTGCGCTTTTTGATATGCCTGAATAAGAATATCCCGTTGAAAGCCTTGCGGTGTCTGTACCGCCCATAAGGAGGTTCTGTCCGGTGTTTTTTTTACTATATGATCTTGATTTACAATTTTGACTGTGTTTTTCTCCGGTACAGCCGCAATCGCCGCACCACTTAACACAGCTTCATTAATTACAGCCTTTATCACCGTCTGACTCACAAGCGGGCGGGCTGCATCATGCACAAGTATAATGTCAGACGCTGGATCAACATAAGAGAGACCATTATATATAGAATATTGTCGTTCCGATCCGCCCGTCACGACCTTATAAGGTTTTAAACCGTTAACCATCTTCAATATTCGCTTGATAACCCCCATTTCCTCTGGTGCAACTACCACAACAAGTTTATCAACTAACGAGCACTGCGAAAAAGTCAGCAATGTACGTACTAGGATCGGTTTTCCCAGAAGTTCCAAAAAAACCTTATTGATGCCGGCTTTCATTCGATGTCCTTGACCAGCCGCCGGAAAAATAACTGTTACCATTTACTTCTTCCTTCCAATATATTATTGTTTCTATCATACACAAATCACATCTAAATTAAAAGACCTAATTAAAAAAAGCTGCGAAGTTCCGCAGCTTTTCATTCATAAATCCCATCATGCTTTTGGCTTGGCAAATATCATACGGCCTGCGGCCGTCTGTAGTGCTGAAGTAACCTCAACATCAATTGTTGCATTCATATGATGCTTACCGCCTTCAACAACAATCATCGTGCCATCGTCAAGATAAGCAACTCCCTGACCCTGCTCCTTACCATCTTTGACAACTGTCACTTTCATATTTTCACCAGGAATCACAACTGGTTTTACTGCATTTGAAAGTTCATTAATATTAAGTACCGGCACGCCACGCAGTTCAGACACTTTATTCAGGTTATAGTCATTTGTAATAATTTTAGCGCCCACAAGCTGTCCAAGCCGCACAAGCTTTGAATCCACCTCAGAAATATCATCAAAATCACGATTATCAATTTCAACGACCATACTACATTCCGTACGAATCCTCTGTAAGATATCAAGACCTCTGCGACCACGTGTCCGTTTCAATAAATCTGATGAATCCGCAATATGCTGCAATTCCTCAAGCACAAAAACAGGAATGAGCAGTATACCTTCAACAAATCCACTTTTACAGATATCTGCAATGCGTCCATCAATAATAACACTCGTGTCAAGAAGTTTATACCCCGGACCAACCGCCACTTTTTCAGTTTCGACGGCAGGCGTCTTCATTTCCCGGCTTTTATATTCCTTAAGAAAATGCGGAATAAAATCAAAAATTCCTATAAGTTCTTTACGTTTCTTTATCGTGATATGAACTCCAAGATAGCCCAAAACAATACTAAATACAACTGGAATATAATTGCCTATAATCGGTATTTGTGAAAATGCAGTCCCAAGTAAATTCGCTATAATAAGTCCAATTGCAAGACCAGCTGCCCCTGCAATAACATCATAAATTGGCATCTTATTCAGTTGCCCTTCCACCCACACAGAAAACTGTGTCAATCGTTTTACAAAATAAGGTGATAAAAAAAGTCCAACAAGACCACCAATAACAGCTCCCAGTAATATAAATAAAAGATTTGCCAATGTAATACTGAAAAGCCCCATATCAATCTTCAAAACTTCCGTCCCAATTAAAACAGTAAGCAAAGGACTGGCGAGCTGCATAAGTGCTCCCCCAACAATTACCATTAATCCTGTAATAAAAAACCGTAATACTCTATCAAGCAACATAGACCTGCCTCCTTTCATCTTCCATATAAATACAATTTTATCTTACTAAAACAAATTGTATTTGTCAAAGTACCAAAGAACCTATTTATCAAACCCGTTTTCTGCAAGTAAGTCCGTAATCCACTTTTCAACCTCTGCTGGTTCCTTATCACAAGCAAAAACAAGCTCACTAATAAGAATCTGTTTTGAGATATCTAATAATCGTCTTTCTCCACTCGATATTTTCTTGAGCCTGTCCTGTAAAATTAAATTTCTCACGACAGCCGCAACATCACAAATATCACCTGTTTTTATCTTTACAAGATTCACATTGAAACGTTTATTCCAGCTTCCTGCTACTCTTTGCGGTTCATCCTGCAGGACTTGCTTTACCACATCAACATCATTCTCAGCAATAACATCTCTGAGTCCTATATTGTCCACATTATCTATCGGAATCATTACCTTCATATTTCCCAAAGGCATTTTTAAAATATAATAGGCTTTACTTTCACCCATGACATTACATTCTTCAATTCCGGCAATAACACCTGCACCGTGCATTGGATACACTACTTTATCTCCTATGTTAAGCAAAGACACATCTCCTTCAAAATAGACTAGATATGTATTTATTATAACATAATAGTTTGTAAAAGTCATTATTTTATCACGTTAGAAAAGCACTGTCAATAAAATATCGCAAATTTATGAAAAAATCATGAAAACGATCTATATTTTTTAAAAATTATTGTATCGCTATCCGCAGGGCCTCGCTCACATTTTCAACACCATGCAATTGAATTGGTAAATTTTTTTCTAGTCGCTCCATATTTTTCCGTGGTAAAATAACATGTTTGAATCCCATCTTAATTGCTTCACGAATGCGAATATCTACCTGACTCACAGCACGAACTTCACCAGAAAGACCTACTTCACCAAAAATAATTGTTTTAGGCAAAAGCAGACCGTTCCGAAAGCTTGACGCCAAAGCTACACTAAGTCCCAAATCGATTGCCGGCTCATCAATTTTGATACCACCGGCTACCTTCACATAGACATCACATGCACCGATATTTAAGTGTACCCGTTTTTCAAGTACCGCTAAAAGCAATTGAATTCGTTTAATATCTACATAATCAGATGTCCGTCGCGGTGGTATATATGGAGTCTGCGCGACAAGTGCTTGCAATTCGACAAGAAGAGGCCTTGTTCCCTCTACAGTCGGCACAACAACTGTCCCCGAATCTTCTTTCAGATCAGACAAGAACATTTTTGATGCATCTGGAACATCGACAAGACCAACATCCCTCATTTCAAAGAGACCAATCTCATTTGTGCTGCCAAAACGATTTTTCACCGCTCGAAGCACCCGATACTGTGCATTTCTTTCTCCTTCAAAGTAAAGTACCGTATCAACAATATGTTCAAGCACACGCGGCCCTGCCAATGTACCATCCTTTGTCACATGTCCAATGATAAACGCAGCTATGCCATTCATTTTTGCTATGCGTAAAAGCTCAACTGCACATTCACGCACCTGACTCACGCTGCCCGGTGCACTCTGTATATCCGGTTTGAATATCGTCTGAATCGAGTCAATGACCAAAAGATCCGGTTTTACCGAAAGAATATGACTTTCTATCGTTTCCAAATTTGTTTCACTTACAACAAGCAATCGATCTGCCAAAGCATCCAGTCGGTCTGCACGCATACGTACCTGTCGTGTACTTTCTTCACCTGTTACGTAAAGAACACAGCCCTTTGTTGTTGCTACATTGGCACACACCTTAAGTGTCATACTTGATTTTCCTACTCCAGGGTCCCCAACGATAAGAACCATTGATCCTGGAATAATCCCGCCCCCCAGCACCCTGTCCAATTCGCCTGATCCCGTAAGAAACCTCGGCATATCCTCTACTGTAACATCACCTATTGGTTGTGGCTTGACTGCATCCGAAAATCCTATGCGTAGTCCATTTCCTATCGTTTTAGGCTGAATTATTTCCTCTACTATCGTATTCCATGCACCACATCCCGGGCAGCGTCCCAGCCACTTTGGTGTATCATAGCCACAATCCTGACATACATAGACTGTTGTTTTTTTCTTCACCAAGCAATATCATCTCTTTCCACTCTTAAAAGGTCCTGTTATCAGTTTTATCAGCGACATAAATATCCATACCAAAGCAATCAGTAAATTCAAGAAAAAATTCCCCGTTGCGCGAACTATAGAGGACGACTCCAACCTATTATTTTCTGTTCTTTTTTTCATGCCTTAATATTTCCACCAGAAACTTTCTCTGTTTTTTTAACAAAGTCCAGCTTCCCGTCCAATCGTTTTACATAGATTGTATCACCGGCTTTAAATTTTTTTGCCAATAAAGCTTCAGCGAGCTCATCTTCAATAAGTCTTTGAATCGCCCGCTTTAGTGGACGTGCACCAAACTTGAAATCCGTTCCCTCTGCAACAAGCTTACCTTTTGCCGCTGGGCTGATTTCCAGACCTATTTCCATATCCGCCAATCGCCGCTTAACATCGCGAAGAAGAATTTCCACAACTTTAATAAGATCCTCTTTGGCGAGTGGATGAAATACAAGCGTTTCATCAATACGATTTAAAAATTCCGGTTTGAAAATTTTCCGGACCTCATCTAATACATGTTTTTTCGCTGTCTTTTCTTTTTCCACCGAAGACAGTTTGCCTGTTGCAAAACCCACAGTAGCACTTTCTGGTCTAAGAAAACTAGCCCCTGCGTTTGAAGTCATTATAATTACCGTATTCCTGAAATCTACCTTTCTTCCTTGGCTATCTGTCAAACGCCCATCTTCAAGAACCTGCAATAAAATATTAAAAACATCATAATGTGCTTTTTCAATTTCATCCAACAGAATAACGGCATATGGTTTCCGCCGTACTGCATCTGTCAGCTGACCGCCTTCCTCATAACCGACATACCCCGGAGGTGCACCGATCATTCGTGATACCGTATGTTTCTCCATATACTCCGACATATCAAAACGAATCATCGCATTTTCATCGCCAAACAAAGCTTCCGCTAATGCACGTGCAAGCTCTGTTTTTCCTACACCAGTAGGTCCAAGAAACAAAAACGATCCAATTGGCCGCTTTTCCTCTTTCAGACCTGCTCTAGCTCGTCGTACAGCCTTTGCAACAGCCCTGACTGCTTCATCCTGTCCCACAATACGTTTTTGAAGAACCTTTTCCATATG
>DCFY01000106.1:2269-7404 GCA_002315155.1 Megamonas sp. UBA1792 | reverse complement strand
CGGTGTTATCGGAGCTTTTAGATGCCGGCTATGTTGGTGTGACGAAAGAAGAAGTATACGGCCGTGGCCGGCAAAAAGGAATTGTTGTTGGTGAAGTACACTATGATGAGCTGCAAAAGGAACTACTCATTATTATTGCAGAGGACAAGGACAAAGATGATATTGTTAAGATTATCATGAAAAATGCTAAGACAGGTGAAAATGGAAACTTCGGTGATGGTCGTATCTTTATTACACCAGTTGAAGAAGCATACACGATCAGCTCAGGTAAAGCCGGATTATAGGAGGGGTTTACAAATGAAAGAGATTATGGCGTTTATACGACTCAATATGGTAAATCCGACTAAGAATGCTCTGGCTGAAGCTGGCTATCCGTCTTTTACGTGCTCAAAGGCTGTGGGGCGGGGCAAAAAAACACTGGCAGCGGAAGCAATCCATGTCATTATGGAAAATGCCGGAGAACTGCCAGCGGATGAGATCGGTGAGCATTTATCGGAAGGGGCGCGGCTTGTGCCACGCCGTTCCTTTTCACTTATTGTTGATGATGAGCAGGTCGGGTATGCAGTTAAGAAAATCATTGAAGTGAATCAGACAGGAAATCCCGGTGACGGCAGAGTATTCGTTATGCCGATCGGTGAGGGCTACAATATTCGTACAGGTGAAAAGCGCGACAAGGAAATTGACGGTTAGGAGGAAGCTATATGAACGAACGCGAGAAAATACTCGACAAATACTCGGCAAGAGTATTTAAAAATAGAAAAGATCATATTGTAGAACTGGATGACAGTGGTATGCCAAAGCAGATTGCAGCCAACAGCCGCTCTGTTCCAGGACTTATGGTCAACCGCGGCTGCTGCTATGCTGGTTGTAAGGGCGTCGTTCTGGGGCCGTTGCACGATGTTGTTGTGTTGACGCATGGACCGATCGGCTGCGGTTACTATAGCTGGGGTACAAGAAGAAACAAGGGAAGAGCAGAGGATGGACGCAACTTCATGCAGTATTGTTTCTCAACAGATATGCAGGAACCGGATATCGTTTTTGGGGGAGAAAAAAAGCTCAAGCAGGCCATCAAGGAAATCGTGGAGATCTTTCATCCGGAATGTATCATGATCTGTTCAACATGTCCGGTGGGTCTTATTGGCGATGATACCAGTGCTGTTGCAAAATGGGCGGAAGAAACCTATAAAGTCAAATGTGTAGCTTATAGCTGCGAGGGCTATAAAGGTGTCAGCCAGTCTGCCGGACATCATATCGCGAATAACGGTTTGATGAAGCACATCATCGGCAGCGGTAATGCCAAGCCGGACAAGAAGTTTGCCATCAATATTCTTGGTGAATATAATATCGGTGGTGACGGTTGGGAAAGCGAGCGCCTTTTGAAGCTCATTGGCTATGAAGTTATTTCGGTATTTACAGGTGACGGCAGCTATGAAAAGATAAAGAATGCGCATGTAGCAAATCTGAATCTCCTGCAGTGTCATCGTTCGATCAGCTATATTGCTGAAATGATGAAGACAAAATATAATATTGATTGGATAAAGATTAACTTTATCGGTATTGATGAAACGATTCGTTCCTTGAGAGAAGTTGCTGCATATTTCAATGATCCGGGCATAAATGCACGTACAGAAGAAGTTATTGCTTCTGAGCTTGAAGAAATTGAAGAAGACAGAGCGTACTATCGTGAAAAACTTACAGGAAAAACAGCTGGGATTTTTGTTGGCGGTTCACGTTCACATCACTACCAGAATCTTTTAGCAGACTTTGGTATGAAGACACTTATCGCGGGCTATGAGTTTGCCCATCGCGATGATTATGAAGGGCGTGAGGTTATACCGGACATCAAGCTTGATGCTGATACGAAGAATATTGAACAGCTCACAGTAGAACCGGATAATCGCTACTATCATCTATCCATCGACAAGGAACATTTTGATGCTCTGAAAGAAAAAACGGATCTGGAATACTATGCCGGTATGTTTAAGGATATGGGTGACGGTACGATCACAATTGATGATTTCAATCACTATGAAACCGAAAAACTTCTTGAGCTATTTAAACCCGATATCTTTTATTCCGGTATCAAGGATAAATATATGGTACAAAAATCGGGAACGCCTTCCCGTCAGATGCATTCGTATGATTACAGCGGACCTTATGCCTGTTTCAAAGGTGCAATTAATTTTGCGCGTGATACGTATATGAGTATTTTCACGCCGGCGTGGAACTACATTACGCCGCCGTGGTACAGCAAGCCGACGCTGGAAGGCAGAATCGGTGTAGAAGCGATTGCAGGGGGTGAACAAAATGCTTGATGCAACACCAAAAGAAGTCAGCGAGCGTAAAGCGCTTCGTGTAAATCCATGTAAAACATGCCAGCCGGTTGGTGCCATGTATGCTGCGCTTGGTGTGCACCGCTGTATGCCGCACAGCCATGGCTCACAGGGCTGCTGCTCCTATCATCGTACGTTCCTTGCGCGTCACTTCAAAGAACCGGCAATTGCCACAACAAGTTCTTTTACGGAAGGTGCCTGTGTATTTGGCGGTGGCAGCAATCTCAAAAAAGCGGTAAAGAATATCTTCGATATCTATGATCCGGATATCATTGCCGTGCACACGACTTGTCTTAGTGAAACCATCGGCGATGATTTGAACAGCTATATCCAACAGCTGGAAAACGTGCCTGAAGGTAAGATTGTTGTTCATACAAATACACCAAGTTACTCGGGTTCACATGTTACTGGTTTTGGTAATATGATGTCCGGTTTTATCAAGTATCTGTCAAAAGCGGATGCAGTTAAAAATGGTAAGATTGGTATCTTCCCCGGATTTGTAAATCCAGGAGATATGCGTGAAATGAAGCGCATTGCCGGTCTTATGAAAACGGACTACATCATGTTCCCAGATACGAGTGGTGTACTTGATGCGCCAATCAAGGGTCACTATGAAATGTATCCGAAAGGCGGCACAAAGATTGAAGAAATTGTTGCGCTTGGCAGCTGCGAAAAAGTATTGGCTCTGGGTGAACTGACTTGTGCACCACCGGCAATTACACTCAAATCAAAGTGCGATGTTGATTTTGATAGTCTGCCGCTGCCGATTGGTATTGAGGCGACCGATAAATATGTTATGGCGCTTTCCCATTTCGCGAAAACAGAAGTACCAACGGCGCTTGAGGACGAAAGAGGCCAACTCGTTGATGTTATACTTGATGCGCATCCAAACTTCGATAAGAAGACGGTTGCTATCTATGGTGATCCGGATACGGTACTTGGACTTGCTTCGCTTGTGTTGGAAATGGGTATGGTACCGAAATATCTTCTGACGGGTACACCAAATGAAGAGTTTGTCAAAAAAGGACAGGCACTGCTGGATAAGTTTGGAGTTGAAGGCTGTAAGGTCAAGGCTAATGGGGATTTGTTTGAACTGCACCAGTGGATCAAGAACGACAAGGTTGATCTCATGATTGGGACAACGCATGGTAAGTATATTGCCCGTGCTGAGGATATTCCACTTGTACGTGCCGGGTTCCCGATACTTGACCGCTACGTACATTCCTATATGCCGCTTGTCGGCTATCGCGGAGCAATGCGTCTTTTGGAACTTATCTGCAATGCGTTAATGGATCGTCGTGATCGTGACGCGAAGGATGAAGATTTTGAGCTTGTTATGTAAATTTAACTTGCATAATGAAAAAAACACGGTATAATGATTGTATAAACACATTACAATTATTACTAAAAATCGAAGGCAGGAATACAATGGTGTATACCATTTGTTATTCCTGCCTTTTTTGTGTGAGAAAAGAGGGATAAACATGGGAACCGAAGTACTGGAAGAAAGAAAAAAATCAATTTTGACAAAAGACTTTTGTTGTTCCGGTGATGGCAGCGGTATAAGCTGTGAGAAAGCCAGCGTATCCGGTTCGGTAAGCCAGCGTGCCTGTGTATACTGTGGGGCCCGTGTTGTACTGAATCCAATCACAGATGCATATCATATTGTTCACGGACCTATTGGCTGTGCCAGCTATACATGGGATATCCGCGGCAGTCTCACAAGTGGCAGCACCATTTTTCGCAATAGCTTTTCCACGGACCTTAGAGAGCGTGATGTTATTTTTGGCGGTGCTAAAAAGCTGACGGCGGCAATTGATGAAATCGTGCAGCAGGAGTCACCACGACTTATCTTTGTTTATGCGACATGCATTGTCGGTGTCATTGGCGATGATGTTGAGGCGGTCTGCCGTGAGGCAGAGGAAAAGTATGGCATACGCGTAATTGCCGTAAAAGCTCCGGGATTTTCCGGAACAAAGACGCTGGGATATAAGATGGCGTGTAACGCACTAATGCAGCTGATACGACCACATGCCGGGCAAGTGGATAAAACAAAGCGGCAGGGCATTAATATTCTTGGCGATTTTAATCTTGCTGGTGAAATGTGGATTATTCAAAATTATTTCAAGCATATTGGTATCGAGGTTATATCAACCTTTACTGGAGACGCATCCTACGATACCTTGATCAAAGCGCCGACTGCAGCACTAAACATTGTTCAATGTGCGGGCTCCAGTGCTTATTTAGCCAATGAGATGGAAGAAGAATTTGGCATTCCGTTTTTGAAAGTCAGTTTTTTTGGTGTTGAAGACACGACAAACTCACTGCTGCGAGTTGCCTATGCAATTGGCGATGCAGAAACAATCCGTCTGACGGAAGAATTTACGTCAAGCGAGAGTGGCAAGGCAGAGCTCTTTCTCAAAAAGTATCGTCCACATCTTGAAGGGCGGCGGGCAGCCATCTATGTGGGGGGTGGGTTTAAGGCAATATCACTTATCCGTCAGTTCAATGAAATGGGTATTCGAACGGTTGTTGTCGGCACGCAGACAGGTAAGCAGGAAGACTATGCAGTGATTCGAAGCCTTGTCGCTGAGGATACTGTCATTCTCGATGATGCGAATCCGGCAGAGCTTGAGCGCTTCATGCAGGAGCAACATGCTGATATTCTTGTAGGCGGGGTCAAGGAACGTCCGCTGGCATATAAGCTGGGCATTGCCTTTTGCGATCACAATCATGAGCGCAAGCATGCACTTGGGGGGTATGAAGGGGTTAGGAATTTTACGCAGGAAATTAATCTGAGCA
>DCFY01000106.1:0-2002 GCA_002315155.1 Megamonas sp. UBA1792 | reverse complement strand
AACAGCCCGGTTTGGGAATGTCTGCGACCGGCGGCAGGACTATAGATCAAGAAAATTGTAGAAATGATTTTATTATAAATGAAGGAGATGTTGAGTGTGGGGATGAATTTTACGAATCTCAATGTAAATCCCTGTAAGATGTGTATGCCGATGGGGGCGGTGAGTGCCTTGTACGGTATTAAAAAGTGCATGTCGATTCTGCATGGGTCGCAGGGATGCAGCACGTATATTCGCAGACATATGGCGACACACTACAATGAGCCGGTAGATATAGCATCTTCTTCGCTGACGGAACAGGGCACGGTTTTTGGTGGAGAAGCCAATCTCCTCAAGGGACTGGAAAACCTAATCCGTTTGTACGAGCCGGAAGTCATTGGCGTGGCAACGACGTGTCTGGCTGAAACCATCGGTGAGGATGTAGCTGCTATTATTTGCAAGTTTTATGAAATGCATCCGGAGTATGCAAATGTAAAAATCATTCCGGTGTCAAGTGCTGGCTATGCCGGAACACAGTATGAGGGGTTCTTTCGGGCACTTCATGCCGTCATCAGTCATACGGAGATGACAACAGAAAAGAACAATAAAATCAATATTATTACGGGTATGATATCACCAGCAGACACACGCTATTTAAAGCATCTGCTAACGGAAATGGGGATTGACTATGTATTGCTGCCGGATCTTTCCGAAAATCTTGATGGTGTTCATGCAGAAGTCTATGAACGCCTGCCACAGAGCGGGACATCGCTCGCGGCGGTTGCACAAATGGCAGGAGCTCGTCATACGATTGAGCTATCGACGTTTATTCAGCCGGAATATTCACCGGCACAGTATCTGTACGAGCATTACGGCATTCCGTTCACGCGGCTTGATCTGCCGGCAGGGCTTCGGGCGACGGATGCACTTATTGTAAAGCTGCAGGAGTTGGGGGGGACTGTGACAGATACGATGAAAAAGGAGCGCGGTCGTTATCTCGATGCCATGGTTGACTCACACAAATACAGTGCAATGGGACGTGCACTTGTCTTTGGCGAGCCGGATTTTGTCAAGGCGGTTGTGAATCTTTGCTGTGAGAATGGTGTTGTTCCGGTTGTGGCGATTACGGGAAGTGTCTGTAAGGGCTTTAAGGAAAATCTGGAGCCGGAAATTAAAAAGGCGGCGGAAATTTTATTTGTTGATGACTATAGAATCGAAGACGATGCCGATTTTGCCAGAGCGGATGAACTTCTTGTGGAGGCAAAAGCAAATGTCATGATTGGTAACTCTGATGGGCGTCGTGTCGCGGCAAAGTATCAGGTTCCACTTGTGCGCTGTGCTTTTCCGGTCCATGATCAGGTGGGCGGGCAGCGTATTCGTGTACTGGGCTATGAAGGTTCACTAGGACTGCTCGATCGCATAACGAATATTCTTTTGTTGGAAAAGGGGTCAACGTTTCGGCAGAAGCTTTATGATAAATATTATACTGAGGAAAAACAGGAGGATATAGTGAAATCACCAATAGAAAAAGCTGCTATGACAGAAGCGGAGATGGCAAAGAAAACAGCAGAGCATCCGTGCTTTACGTGTGGAGAAGGAAAATATGCCCGCATCCATCTGCCAATTGCGCCGAAATGCAACATTCAGTGCAACTACTGTTTGCGCAAATATGATTGCCCCAATGAAAGTCGTCCAGGTGTCACAACAGAAATTCTTTCACCAGAAGAGGCCTTTGATAAGTATATGCAGGTAAAGAAGCACATGCCAAATCTTAAGGTTGTCGGTATTGCCGGACCGGGGGATTCGCTCGCGAACTTTGAGGCGACAAGGAAAACCTTGCAGCTTATTCGAGCCAATGATCCGGAAGTTACGTTTTGTCTGTCAACAAACGGGCTCATGCTGCCACTCTACGCGCAGGAGCTTATTGATCTTGGTGTGACACATGTCACAGTAACGATTAACACGGTTGATCCGAAAATTGGTGCTAAAATTTATCATCATGTAAGTTATATGGGAGTCGATTATG
>DCFY01000023.1 GCA_002315155.1 Megamonas sp. UBA1792 | reverse complement strand
ATTTCGTATTCAATTGCAGGAAAACCAGGGCTGGCACCAGGTATGGTACTTGGCTATTTATCTAATACCCCTATTGTAGCAGGGGGATCAGAAGTAAAGGCGGGTTTCTTAGGTGCATTGCTTTTGGGAATTGCTTCAGGCTACCTGGTTAAATGGATAAAAACATGGCATGTCAATCAGACAATAAAAACCATCTTGCCAATTATGATTATACCTACCGTTACAATTATATCGTTGGGCTTAATTTATATCTATATTATAGCTATACCAATGGCATTGTTAATGGGATTTATCACAGATACAATGCGCAATTTAAGTGGTAGTAGTATAATAATATTAGGTGCCTTTATTGGCTTATTTGGAGAAATAGACTATGGTGGACCAATTACAAAATCTGTTGCTATGTTTTGTCTGGCTCTTCTTAGTGAGGGTGTATATGAGCCAAACGGTATTTTTAGAATTGCAGTAGCGGTTCCGCCTATTGGTGTTTTTTTAGCTACACGTATCTTTAGAAATAAGTTTAATGATGCAGATCGTAATATGGCGATGGCAGCAGGCCTTATGGGATGTATCGGGATTACAGAAGGAACTATACCGTTTGTTGTTGCTGATTTTAAACGGGTACTTCCTTCAACCATGATTGGTACAGCCGTTGGGTGTATTATTGGAGCTATTGGTGGAGTAAAATGCTATGTTCCACATGGAGGATTTATTGTATTGCCTGTAGTTGATGAGAAGTTGTGGTTTATTGCGGGTATTTTGGGTGGAGCATTTGTAGTGGCAATGATGCTTGGTTTATTAAAGTCTAATTTGGAAGAAGTCAAAATAAAATAGAGCTGGGAGAATGTCAAATGAAACAAGAAATATTAAAGTTTATTGAAGAAAATAAAATTATTGCTATTTGCCGTGGTACGTATGGTGACGATTTAATAAAATTAGTTGATGCATTATATAAAGGCGGCATAAAGCTGGTAGAAGTAACTTTTGATCAAAATGATCCGGATTGTATATACAAAACTTCAACTGCAATTAAATTTTTACATGATAAATTTGGTTCGGATATAGGAATTGGTGTAGGTACAGTAGTGAAGATCGAGCAGGTAATTGCTGCTGAAAAAGCTGGCGCACAATATATAATATCGCCTAATGTTAATACAGATATCATTAAACTTACGAATAAATTCGATATGGTATCTATTCCTGGGGCTATGACTGCATCTGAAATTTTATCAGCTCATTTTGCGGGTGCTGATTTTGTTAAAATTTTTCCGGCAGGGACGTTAGGTCTAAACTATGCTAAAGATATTATGGGGCCGATTAATAACGTTAAACTTATTGCAACTGCTGGCATTACACCAGATAATATAGATGCCTTTTTTAAACTGGGTTTTGTTGGGGCAGGAATTAGCAGTTATTTAACAGATAAAAAGCTAATAGCAGAAGGTAAATTTGATGTTTTATGTAAACATGCAAAAGAATTAGTTCAAATCGTGAAAAATAATTCATAACGCTTCTATAATAAGAAATCGGCAGAGACATTTTCGTCTTTGCCGATTTTTTTATGCATGTCTTTATATAGAAGAATCTTTTTCCGGACCTGACTCAAGTTCGACGATTTCAATATTGTGTTCCCGCAGGCGATTGAGTTCTTCGCTGTCGGCACCTTTGCCGGTAACAATAACAGAAATTTTGTCGATGGAACCGCTTAAGAAGTTGTGCTCGCGGCCAATTTTTGCTGTAGCTGCAAGTACGTAGCATGGCCCCTGACAACGTTTCATCATCATTTCATTAACGGCTGTTTCCTGCAGGACAGAGGTTGTAATACCACCTTTTGTGCTGATGCCCCCGACTCCAATAAAGGCTTTGTCAGCAGTGATCTTCGTAAGCGTGTGGAGTGCAAACTCGCCTACCATCGACTGTTTGCGATTGTAGACCTCACCACCTGTCATGAGAAGCTCAACACGACTGTCTTTAGGATAACCGATAGCATTACCATTATTCGTCACAATAATGACGCGTTTATCTTTTATGTAATCTAATAGAAGCAAAGTTGTTGAACTGGAGTTCATAAAAACTGTATCGCCTTCTTCAATGAGGGAGGCGGCATATTTGGCAATTGCATGTTTTTGCGATACATTTTTTGGGGAAAGCGTTTCGGGTACGGGATCTTCTTCTTTTAAGGTGCCGCCAATAAGCTGTGCTCCGCCATGAAAGCGAATAACAAGATGCTGTTTTTCAAACATTTGAAGATCACGTCGAATTGTTGTGGGAGAGACGTCGAGTTCTTTTGCAATCGACTCGACATCAATGACATTGTGTTCTTTTAATACTTTCAAGATCGCTTGCTGGCGTTTGAAAACAACGCTTTTACTGTTTTTCATAGAACGTCGGTCCCCTCCATAGTGTAGTTGCAACAATAAATGTGCATAAGATAAATAATATGACTGTTAACTATATTATACGTATAAATTAAAAAAAATGCAATAAAATGAGCATAAATTTTATAAAACGCAATAATTTATTAATTTTTATGCTTGAATTAAGATAATATACATAAAATTATAAAAAACAATGCTTAAAATGAAAATAAAACTTGAAATGAGCAAATACAAGCTGTATAATAAGAACATAAAGAAAATTTAAACAACAAACAGTCATAAAACTAAGTTTAAATGAACATTATGGAGGAAGTTATGAGCAAAGTTGACGAAATTACAAGAGAATCATGGATCTTAAGCACGTTTCCTGAATGGGGGAACTACCTCAATGAAGAAATCGAAGAAGAAGTCGTAGCACCAGGGACATTTGCAATGTGGTGGCTTGCTTGTACAGGTATTTGGATAAAATCAGAAGGCAGTGCAAATATTTGTATCGACTTCTGGTGTGGTACAGGTAAGCAGACCAAGAAAAAGAAAATGGACCCACAGCATCAGATGGCTCGTATGTGTGGTGGGCGCGCAATGCAGCCAAATCTTCGTGTAGCACCTTTTGTACTCGATCCATTCGGCATCCGTCAGATTGATGCCGTTCTCGCTACACATTACCATAACGATCATATCGATGTGAATGTTGCAGCAGCAGTTCTGCAGAACTGCTCAAAAGATGTTCCGTTTATCGGACCTAAATATTGTATTGAAAAATGGATAGAATGGGGTGTACCAAAAGAACGCTGCATCGAAGTAAAGCCGGGTGACAGTGTAAAAATAAAGGATGTTGAAATCATTGCACTTGAATCTTTTGACCGGACTGCACTTATCACGACACCACCAGACGGAGATCTCAAAGGCTGGCTGCCAAATGATATGGATGAAAAAGCCGTTAATTATCTTGTAAAAACACCTGGTGGTAATATTTATCATAGTGGAGATTCCCACTATTCCAACTACTATGCAAAGCATGGTAACGACTATCAGATTGATGTAGCGCTTGGTTCCTTCGGGGAAAACCCACGCGGCATCACGGACAAAATGACAGCTGTTGATATTCTTCGTATGGCAGAATCTCTTAAGACAAAAGTTGTCATCCCTTTCCATCATGATATCTGGTCGAACTTCCAGGCAGATCCGTCTGAAATTCTTGCACTCTATGAAATGCGCAAAAACCGCCTGCAGTACAATTTCAAACCGTTTATCTGGCAGGTTGGCGGCAAGTTTGTATTCCCGGCAGATAAGGACAAAGTGGAATATCATTATCCACGTGGATTCGCCGACTGCTTCAAAGCGGCAGACATCAATCTGCCGTACACAAGCTTTTTATAAGATTAAAAGAAAAGGCAAAGTGGTGAAAATCAATGTTTAAGGAACTTGTTGAAAAGAAAAGATATTCTTTCCATAAAGGTTTTGCTACCTGGCAGGAAGCAGTCCGTGCTGCCTGCCAGCCGCTTCTGGCGGACGGAACTATTGAAAAGGAATATCCCGAAGCAATCATTGCAAAGGTTGAAGAACTTGGCCCATATATCGTTATCGCACCGGACATTTGTATTCCACATGCACAGGAAGGTGTTGGAGTAAACGATACTGCAGTGTGTTTTATGAAGACAGAGGAACCCGTACATTTTAGTGAGGATGGCGAGCACGATGCACGTCTCTTCTTCGTACTGGCCTCGACAAATAATGAGATCCATCTGCAAAATCTTTGTGAAATGTCAGAAGAGCTTTCTGATGAAGATTTTGTGGCAAGGCTTCTTCAGGCAAAGAATGCCGAAGATTTAAAGAAACTTGAATAAGTTTGTCCATTAATGTATAAAACAAAATAATAAGGGGGAACCATTCACATGGAATTTTTAATGCCAATTTGGGAGTTTTTCCAAAACAACATTTTAACAAAACCTCAGTTCTTTATCGGTTTTATCGTATTTGTCGGTTATATACTATTGCAGAAGCCAATTTATGAAGCTATTGCGGGTTTTATAAAGGCCGTCGTTGGTTATATGATTTTGAATGTAGCATCTGGCGGCTTGGTTGGAAATTTTCGTCCGGTACTTGCGGGCCTTAAGGATCGTTTTGATCTAACTGCAGCTGTAATTGATCCGTATTTTGGTCAGGCAGCAGCGCAGGCTTCGGTAGAAAATATCGGTCGGTCATTTTCAATGATGATGGTTGTACTGCTCATCGCATTTACGATGAATATTTTACTGGTATTATTTCGCCGTTATACAAAAATTCGTACACTCTTCATTACGGGTCATATTATGGTGCAACAGTCCTCAACAGCGCTTTGGCTTGTTATTTTCTGCTTTCCGCAGCTGCAGGATCTCGGTGTTGTCTGTATGCTGGGGGTACTTCTTGGTACGTATTGGGCAGTTGCCTCAAATCTCACAGTTGAACCTTGTCAAAAGCTCACGGATGGTGGGGGATTTGCAATCGGTCATCAACAAATGTTTGGTGTTTGGATTGTTTCAAAGATTGCTAAAAAAATTGGTAATCGTGAAAAATCCCTTGAAAACTTAAAGCTTCCGGGCTTTCTCTCCATTTTTAACGAAAATGTTGTTGCAACAGGTATTCTCATGTTTATCTTCTTCGGTATCATTATCACAATACTTGGACCGGATCTTATGCACAATATTGATAAAGGATTCAGTAAGGACCAGAGTTTCCTTTTCTATATTCTTGAAAAATCCTTGAACTTTGCAGTTTATCTTACAATTCTGCAGGTTGGTGTTCGTATGTTTGTATCGGAACTTACAAATTCCTTTCAGGGGATTTCCAACAAGATTTTACCAGGCTCCATGCCTGCAGTCGATTGTGCTGCAACCTATGGGTTTGGTCATCCGAATGCTGTAACGTTTGGGTTTCTCTTTGGTGCTTTTGGTCAGTTTCTTGCGATTCTAGGGCTTGTTGTATTCCAGAGTCCAATTCTCGTAATCAGCGGATTCGTACCGCTTTTCTTTGATAACGCAACGTTTGCTGTATTTGCTAATCGTCTTGGCGGCTTGCGCGCAGCAGCAATCATCCCGTTTTTCTCCGGGATTATCCAGGTTCTCGGCGGTGGTTTTGCAGCCTACTATTTTACCACGGGTAACTTTGGCGGCTGGCATGGCAACTTTGACTGGGATACACTCTGGCCTTTAATTGGTGTAATCATGAATAACATCCAGTATGTTGGTGTCGCAATCGTTATTGTCCTGCTGCTTGCTATTCCGCAGATTATTTATTACAGAAATAAGGATACGTACTTCCTTATTGCTGAAGACTATGAAGCGTATAAAGAACTCATGGCAAAAAAACAAGGGAAATCTGTTGAAGACGTTGTCATTGAGTGAAAAAAAAGTATGATATAAAAAGACAATTGGAATATTGCGAAAATAAGAGGAGTGTTTGACTATGTTAAAAGTTATCGCAGCCTGTGGCAGCGGGATGGGATCTTCCCAGCTCATCAAAATGAAATTGGAAAAGGTGTTTAAGGCGCTGAATATTGAAGCGAGTATCTACCATACCAATATTGGTGATGCGAAATCGCAGGCAAACAACTATGATGTCGTTGTCTGCTCCGAATCTCTTGTTGGTACTTTTGCAAATGCGGGGAAAAACATTAAGGTCATAGGTCTTAAAAATCTTTTATCCGAAAAAGAAATTACGGAAAAAGTAACAGCACAGATTGTAAACGCATAATGCAAAGAAGCTTGCGGGGGAGATAATCCCCCGGCAAGCTACTATTTTTTTAGGTAACAGAAAAATGTAATAAATACTCAAACGGGAGAGATTATAATGAAGATAGAAAAAAAACTTTTAACGAAACTTTTTCGTTGCTATGCAACAAGCAGCACGGTCATTGACGGAGAAAAGAAAATTCTTTTTGCGACAGAAGGACAGGGCGCTGCCTATATGTATTCCGGATCAGACTTTAAACAGTCTACAATCTGGGATGGCCC
>DCFY01000094.1 GCA_002315155.1 Megamonas sp. UBA1792 | reverse complement strand
GGGAAACAGGGGCTGGAAAGTCAATCCTTATTGATTCCCTTGGTGCTATCCTTGGACATCGTATGACGGCAGATTATATACGTACGGGTTGTGAATGGCTGCGTGTCGAGGCGGTATTCGATATGGAGCAGCAAAAGGATATCCATGATTTTTTACTGGATCAGGTGATTGATGATGCAGATGAAAATCTTATCATAACAAGGCAAATTACACGGGCTGGAAAAAACATGATTCTTATTAATGGTTGTCATGTAACATTGGCTGTGCTGAAAAAACTAGGTGAGTTCCTTATCGATGTTCATGGACAGCATGAAAACCAGGCGCTTTTGCGGACAGAGAACCAGTTTGCGCTATTAGATGGGTTTGAAAAAGCCATTGGCGGGCAGCGTGCAATTTATCAAAAAATCTATAGAGAATGGCAAGCGTGCGAAGCTGCACTTAAGGAAAAAGAAGATGCGGCCAGGGAATACGCGCAGCGTCTTGATATGCTGCGTTGGCAAACGAATGAGATTGAAGCAGCTCAGCTAAAAGAAAAGGAAGATGAAACGCTTGAAGGTGAGATAAAAATTCTGTCGAATGCTGAAAAAATTGCAGATTTTGTGAAGGAAGCGTTTATTGCTCTGGATGGTGGTGGAGGAAAAAACCAACAGGGAGCACTTTCACTATTGACATCTGTCAAGCAAAATCTCGAGGGCTTGTCGCGCTATGATCATTCACTGAACAATACACTGCAAATGATAACAGATGCCTGCTGTCAATTACAGGAGGCTGCTTATGAGATTCGTGATTACAGCGAAAATATTGATTATAGCCCACAAAAACTCGATAAACTGCAGCAACGCATGGATGTGATCTACAAGTTGTGCAAGAAATATGGTGCGACAACTAAAGACGTTATGGACCACTATGCAAAAGCAAAGCAAGAGCTGGCTGATATTGAAAACTATGATGAGACGATCGAGCAGTTGAGAAAAGAGATTGATGCTATGGCAAAGCAGGTCAGAGCAGAGGCAGATAAGCTTACAGCACTGCGTCTGTCTGCAGCGGGAAAATTGTCGAAGGACATTGAACAGCATCTTTTGTCACTTGGGATGCCAAATGCGAAATTTAATATAAAGCTTACACCATTGCTGAAATTTACAGTCTCTGGTGCGGATGATATTGTAATGATGTTCTCGGCTAATCTGGGTGAAACGGAAAAACCCATTCAAAAAGTTGCCTCAGGGGGGGAACTTTCGCGAATTGCACTTGCTATCAAAGCTGTCACTGCAGCTAGGGATCGGATCGGTGTCATGGTTTTTGATGAAATTGATACAGGAATCGGTGGACGGACTGCCCAGATGGTAGCAGAGCATATCTCACTTGTGGCTGTCTACAAGCAGGTGCTTTGTATAACGCATTTGCCGCAGATTGCCTGCATGGCAGATGTACATCTCTACATTGATAAGCAGGTTCATGGTGGGAAGACTGTGACGGAGGTCAAGCGATTGAGCAAAGGAGAACAACTAAATGAAATAGCTCGCATGGCATCGGGAGTAGATGCTACAGTGGCATCACTTGACAATGCTATGGAAATGGTAGATAATGCAAAATTAAAGAAAGAAAAACAATATAACAACAATATAAGGAACGACAAGTCATATACTGATATGACTTAGGAGGAAAACTATGGATATAGATTTAATCGAAGAAAAAATTAAGTCAGAAAGAGTATATGATGGAGTGCTTCTTCATGTGAACAAAGATACTGTGAAATTGCCGAATGGAAAGCAGGCTACGCGCGAATGGATACGTCATCCGGGGGCGTCTGCGGTCATTCCGCTTTTGCCGAATGGCAACATCATTCTTGTGCGGCAGTATCGTTATCCAATGCAGAAAATAACGTTGGAAATTCCGGCAGGCAAGCTTGACGCTCCGGATGAAGATCCGCTTGACTGTGCGATGCGTGAGTTAAAGGAGGAAACTGGCTATACGGCAGGTAAAATAGAAAAGCTTACGATGATTGCGACGACAGTTGGTTTTTGCAATGAATGCATACATCTCTATGCAGCAGAAGATCTTATTCCTGGGGAGCCGTGTCCGGATGACGATGAGTTTATCCATATGGTTTCTGTTCCTCTTCTGGAAGCAGAGCAAATGATTACGGATGGCAGAATCTATGATGCAAAGTCTGTTACGGCTATACTTTTACTGAAAAATAAATTAGCGAAGAAATAGGAAGGTGTAATATGTTTGGTTCTGATATGATTTTTGGTATACCGGGATTGATCATTGCAATGACAATCCATGAATATGCGCATGCACGTGTCGCAAACTCAATGGGAGATTTCACACCGCGCATGACGGGAAGGCTTACACTGAATCCGATTGCTCATATTGATCCGATTGGGCTTTTAATGTTGTTTTTTGTCCAGTTTGGTTGGGCAAAGCCGGTTATGATCAATCCTCGTAATTTTAGGGATTGGAAAAAGGGCGAAGTTCTTGTTTCTTTAGCTGGTCCAGCGGCGAACCTGCTCATGGCTTTTACGGCGATGGTGATTATGGCTGTGCTTGCTAATATAGGTATTCATGAGCGCTGGCTTCGTGTGGTGCTGTATCTCGTCGTTTTATATAATATTAATTTTGCTATTTTTAACATGATCCCGATACCGCCGCTTGATGGATCGAAGATTCTAATGGCATATTTGCCGGGTGAGCTGGCCTATAAGTTACAAGGGCTTGAACGCTATAGTTTCATCATTTTTATCATACTAATTGCTACACCAATTCTGAGTATTATACTTGTACCGATACAACGGTTTATTTTGAGTATCATGTCACTTATTGTTTCATTTATATTTTAGGGGGATTTTTTATGAGTAAGGGTCGTATTTTTAGTGCTATGCAGCCTTCGGGCAAGTTCCATTTGGGAAATTATATGGGAGCCCTGGAAAATTGGGTAAAACTACAAAATGATTATGAATGTTTTTTTGCAATTGCTGATCTTCATGCGCTTACAAGCGCTTATGCGGATACAAGTAAGATTCCGGAAAATATTTACAATATGGCTCTTGATTGGCTGAGTGCCGGACTTGATCCAGAGAAAAATGTTATTTTTATTCAGTCCCATGTTAAGGAACATGCAGAGCTGCATTTGCTGCTTTCTATGATGACGCCGCTTTCTTGGCTTGAGCGTGTACCGACCTATAAGGACAAGCTGCAGCAGCTTGGTGATCAGGGGAAAGATATAAATACATATGGATTTTTAGGCTATCCGGTACTTATGACGGCTGATATTATTCTTTACAATGCGGGGTGGGTACCAGTCGGTGAAGACCAGAACCCGCATCTTGAACTTGCCCGTGAAATTACGCGACGCTTTAATAACATCTACAAACCGGTATTTGTTGAACCGCAGGGACTTATGAGCCGGGCGGCAGTTTTGCCAGGTATTGATGGCCGAAAGATGAGCAAGTCCTACGGTAATACCATTCCGTTCGCAGCAAGTCCAGATGAGCTAAGAGAACGGGTTCGAATGATCATAACAGATCCACAGCGTATTAAGAAGACAGATAAGGGGAATCCGGATGTCTGTGTTGCATTTAAGTTTCATAAGCTCTTTAACAAGGAAGAAGTCGAAAATA
>DCFY01000065.1:3105-3588 GCA_002315155.1 Megamonas sp. UBA1792 | reverse complement strand
AAGCTTTTAGAGCCGAAAATCAAGACAGCACTTAGTAAGCAGCTCATTCCAAGTATATTTGAAAAAACGAAAGTTGTTTTTTCTATGCTGCAAAACGAAGCAGGGATGTTGGGAGCACTCTATAATTTTCGACAGAGACAGGAAAAATGATGTAATGAATTCACAGAAGAAAGGAGGTATCCCTGCATGGGAATACTGGAGCAATTAGAAAATCCGGCCTTTAAGGCATCAAAAGCGGATAAGCTTTTGATTGCATATATCAGGCAGCATGCACAGATTGTATCACATACACCGATTGCAACACTTGCTGTGCATAGCGGTGTAGGTGAGTCCACGATTACACGGTTTGCAAAAAAAATGGGCTATAAGAACTTGCAGTCCTTTAAGCTTGCGCTGACAGAAGAAATGACATTGAGTACAAGGCGCTATATCATTAACCGCAATATAGTAAAGGATGAATCGGCAATTGTTACTGCCCGTAAG
>DCFY01000065.1:0-2748 GCA_002315155.1 Megamonas sp. UBA1792 | reverse complement strand
GAAGACTTCATTTTATCGGACTGGGCAACTCTGGCTTTATTGCACAGGACTCGGCCTATAAATTTTATCGCATTGGAATGGAGTGCCAGGGGTATGACAATAGTCATCGGATGGTCATCATGGCATCACTTAGTAAAAAAGAAGATGTAGTGGTCGCGATATCTCATTCAGGGACATCACCAGAGATTTTGCGAACAGCAAGCCTGGCGAAAAAGAACGGTGCAAGTCTTATTGCGATTACAGCAAATCCACAGGCAAAGCTTTGCAATCTGGCAGATATCTGCATCTTTTATGAAGCACAGGAGTCACTGCTCGAAACGGGATCAATCTCGGCAAAGATGGCACAGTTCTTTATTATGGAGCTTGTTTATACACAGGTTGTCAAAAAAATGGAAGACACAGCAGCAGAGAACAAGCAGAAGACCGCATTGGCAGTTAATTTGCTGCGATAAAAGAGCTGGAGAAAAGATTGCGCTGAAGCGTGCAATATCTTTTTTGCCAGACACTTATCGCTGGAATACACAAATTATGAAAAATATTGCAAAAAAACAATAAAGGTGTGTTGTTACTTTTGTGTAAAAACATAGTATTGCAGGTAAAATTCGCTGCTTGGCAAGGGTAGAAAAATAAGTAGATGATGCAGCAATGAAGGCTGCAATGGTTTTAGGAGGATGAAAAATGCGTGTTATTGTTACGGATTCTTATGAACAAATGAGTAAAGCTGCGGCCCGGATTGTGGCAGGACAGCTTTATCTGAAGCCAAACAGTGTCTTGGGACTGGCAACTGGTAGTACACCGTTATTAATGTATAAAGATCTTGTCGATGTACACAAACAGATTGGTCTGGATTTTTCGGAAGCGACAAGTTTCAATCTGGATGAGTATATTGGTTTGTCACCGGAAAACCCGCAGAGTTACCATTATTTTATGCACAAGAATTTTTTTGATAAAATCAATATAAAGGAAGAAAACATTCATATCCCGAATGGTAATCCTGTAGATGTCGTAGAAGAAGGCAGAAACTACGATCGTCTTATCGAGGAAAAGGGTGGGATTGATCTACAGATTCTTGGTATCGGGCAAAATGCGCATATTGGTTTTAATGAACCGGATATCAAGTTTGAGGCAACAACGCACAAGGTCAAGCTCGATGAAGAAACGATACAGGCAAATGCTCGTTTCTTCGATGATCCCAAAGATGTGCCGGGCTACGCAATTAGTATGGGTATTAAGACAATTATGCTTGCAAAAAAAGTTATTTTGCTTGCTAATGGCAGAAATAAAGCAGTCGCGATTCACAAGGCTATCTATGGTGGTGTCCGTCCAGACGCACCAGCTTCGATTTTGCAGCTGCATCAGGATGTTATCGTAATTGTAGACAAGGAAGCAGCATCCCTTTTACCGAAGAATAAATAATTTGGTCAGAATTTTTGTGAAGTTCTCTAGTAAGCGGGGCTTCACAAAAAATAAAAATAAGGGGGAAACAGTAAGATGGGAAATTGGTTTGCGAAGTTACAAAGTATAGGTAAGGCACTTATGCTGCCGATCGCAGTATTACCGGCAGCGGCACTTCTTCTGCGCTTTGGTGCACCAGATCTGCTCAATATTCCTTTTATTACAAAAGCAGGGGGTGCGGTATTTGATAATCTGGCACTTATCTTTGCAATTGGTATTGCTGTAGGTCTGGCAAAAGATAATAATGGCGCATCGGGTCTTGCCGGAGCCATTGGCTATTTGGTTCTGACAGTGGGGCTTAAAGCCATTGACAAGGATCTCAACATGAGTGTTCTTGCTGGTATTATTAGTGGTATTGAAGCAGGCTATCTTTATAATCGTTTTCATGATATCAAGCTGCCGGAGTTCCTTGGCTTCTTTGGCGGACGTCGTTTTATACCAATTATTACAGCCCTGACATCAATTGTTCTTGCTGGTATTTTTGGTGTGATCTGGGGCCCGTGCCAGGCAGTAATCCATGCGATTGGCGAATGGATCATCGGTGCGGGTATTGTTGGTACATTTGTTTATGGTGTACTCAACCGTCTTCTGATTCCACTTGGCTTACATCATATATTAAATAGTTTTATCTGGTTTGTTTTTGGTGAATATACAACACCGGCTGGTGTCGTGGCAACAGGTGATCTCAATCGTTTCTTTGCAGGGGACCCGCATGCAGGGATGTTCATGGGTGGGTTTTATATTATCTTTATGTTTGCAATGCCGGCAGTTGCTCTGGCAATGTACCGGGCAGCGAAGCCGGAAAATCGCAGCAAGGTTGGCGGGGTGCTTATGTCGGTAGCCTTTACGGCATTTTTGACAGGCATAACGGAGCCAATCGAGTTTATGTTTATGTTTCTTGCGCCGGCACTTTATGTAATACATGCAATTCTGACAGGATTGGCGCTTTCAATTGCGTATAGTCTTGGCATTTTGCATGGGTTTGGTTTTTCTGCGGGCTTTATTGACTATGTATTGAATTGGGGCCTTGCAACAAAGCCAATTCTGCTTATTCCAGTCGGGCTCGTGTTTGCGGTCATCTATTATGTGCTTTTCAGCTGGGCAATTCGTCGTTTTGATATTCCGACGATTGGGCGTTATGATGAAGAAATCGCGATTGCTGATGATACAGATATCAGCGAGTATACAGTTCGGCTTACAGAAAAGCTCGGTGGTACAGAAAATCTTGAGAGTGTGCAGTCCTGTATCACGCGTCTGCGCCTTACGGTAAAGGCTGCGGACAAGGTTGACGAT
>DCFY01000158.1 GCA_002315155.1 Megamonas sp. UBA1792 | reverse complement strand
GTCATCTTCTTCGGACGCATCTCATAAAGATCAACATCTATCCCCTGTTCAGCTACTTGCCAGGCAGCCTCACTGCCTGCAAGGCCTGCGCCAACAACAATAACTTTTCTCACCACTGTTCCTCCAAATCCATTCTTTTACATAATCTATTTTTTTATCTCCGCTGCGACTTTCTTCACTTTTTTCTTTATTGTCACTTTCTTTTTTGCTGCTGTCTTGGGTACTGAAGTTTTGACACCAGCCTCCGCATCTTTTGCAATTTTGCGCTTTGCTTCAGACTTTTCCCGGATTTTTTCCAATTCTTGATTAATTGGATGATCTATACGACTTTCGCAGGCTTCGTTGCTACAATAAAGTATTCCACGACCGTTCTTATAATGATGTTTTAACATGAATGAACTGCACTTTTCGCAAATTTCCTTGAGCGGCGTATCCCATGTCACATAATCACATTCCGGATAGTTCTTGCAGCCATAAAAATTACGACCACGCTTTGTCTTTCGTTCAACGATGCTGCCACCACATTTCGGGCACTTTACGCCTGTATCCTTTAATAGCGGTTTTGTATTACGACAGTCCGGGAATCCCGGACAAGCCAAAAACTTTCCGTAACGTCCCTGCTTTACAACCATCATTTTACCGCAAAGCTCGCACTGTACGTCTGATACTTCCACTGGAAGCTCAACATGTCCGATTTCTTCTTCTGCATGCTCAAGTGTTTTGGCAAACGGATCATAGAATTTTTTTAGAAGCTCATTCTTTTCAACCTTCCCCTCAGCAATTTCATCGAGTTCATTTTCCAGTCCTGCTGTAAACTTCGCATCGACGATATCCTTGAAATATTTTTCCAGCATATCGACAACGACAAAACCAAGCTCGGTTGGTTGAAAATGTTTCTCTGCCCGTACGACATAACCTCGTGCAAGGATCGTCTCGATAATTGGTGCATACGTACTTGGGCGCCCAATTTCTTTTTCTTCCAGTATCTTTACGAGCGATGCTTCATTATAACGCGGTGGCGGTTCAGTAAAATGCTGTTGCGGCAATGTTTTCTGCAAAACGAGCACATCATTTTCCAAAATTTCCGGCAGGATAACATCTTTTTCCTTCTTTATCTCAACACCAATATAGACTGCTGTAAAACCAGCAAATCGCATCTGCGAGCCATTGGCTTTGCACAGATATCTTTTACCTGCACCAATTGTGATGCTCAATGTATCATAAACCGCCGGCATCATTTGGCTGGCAACGAAGCGCTGCCAGATCAGCCGATACAACTTCATCTGATCTTTTGATAAGTGCTTTTCCAGATTGTCTGGTGTAAATGCTACACTCGTTGGACGGATAGCTTCATGCGCATCCTGTGATTTCTTTCCCACTGCATATATCGGTGATTTTTCCGGCATATAATCCTTACCAAAAGCTTCCTCAATATAACTGCGTGCTTCGTTCTGTGCAATCTCGGAAATACGCGTTGAATCGGTACGCATATACGTAATAAGACCGACCGGCCCCTTGTGTCCAAGCTCAATACCCTCATAGAGCTGCTGCGCAAGCATCATCGTTTTACGCGATGTAAAACCAAGCTTGCGCGCAGCATCCTGTTGCATGCTGCTTGTTGTAAAAGGTGCCGAGGCCTTGCGCTGGCGCTGGCGTTTCTTCACTTCCCCAACGATAAAAGATTGCTTTGCCAAATCTTCAACAAGTGCCGCAGCATCTTTTTCATTATCAACCGATAGTTTTTTATCATCAACCATCGTCAGTTCTGCATCAAAAACTGCAGACTTTGCTTTCCTGAGCTTAAGTCCAACTGACCAGTATTCTTCCGACACAAAACGTTGAACTTCTTTTTCCCGATCACAAATTATTTTTACTGTAACCGACTGCACCCGTCCTGCGCTGAGACCTTTACGAATTTTGCGCCAAAGCAAAGGACTTAGTTTGTAGCCAACGATACGGTCAAGCATACGGCGTGCCTGCTGTGCATCCACACGATCAATGTTAATCGGTTTCGGTTCTTTAACTGCTTCCTGGATCGCCGGTTTTGTTATTTCATTAAAAATAATTCGACAATCGTTTTTCGTATCAATCCCCAAAATATGGGCAAGATGCCAGGCAATTGCTTCCCCCTCACGATCAGGGTCAGATGCAAGATACACTTTATCTGCATTCTTTGCGTCCTTTTTTAAGGCTTTGATAAGATCACCTTTGCCCCGAATATTAATATACTTTGGCTCAAAATCATGATCTACATCTATTCCGAACTGGCTTTTCGGCAAATCACGTAAATGCCCCATTGAGGCACGCACAATAAAGTTCTTTCCCAGATATTTTTCTATAGTTTTTGCTTTTGCTGGTGATTCTACAACAACCAGCGTTTTTTTCTGTACTTTTTTTTGCGTTTTACTCACAAAATGCCCTCCTTTACTACACGGACATAGCAATGCGACGCGTCCTCATGGACAAGCCCCCGCAGCTCCATTTGTAATAATATAAAAGCGATATTCGTTGTAGTACATCGCGATTTGCATATAATCTCATCAACTGACAGTGGTTTGTCAAAGGAAAGCACCTCATACACAGCAGCTTCCTCTGGTGAAAGCTCCCCTTTTGAAACTTCTACTGTCTTTTTTCCTGCCAACGATATTCCTCAAGAACATCTGCAGCCTTGCAGACGAGCTTCGCTCCCTGCTGAATCAGCTTATGGCACCCCTTGCTCTGCTCGGAATAAACACTTCCCGGAACAGCAAACACATCCCTGCCTTCACTCAAAGCCATCTCAGCCGTAATAAGTGAACCGCTCTTTTCTGCTGCCTCAATGACCACCGTTCCACTAGCAATACCGCTAATGATGCGGTTGCGTGCCGGAAAAAATCCTGCAATCGGCTGCGTTCCCGGTCCATATTCCGAAATAACTGCACCCTTTTCTGCAATTTCCTCTAACAACTTCCTGTTCTCTGATGGATATACAACATCAATTCCACAACCAAGAACAGCCACGGTTCTTCCAGTACGCAGAGCACCTGTATGCGCCGCCGTATCTATCCCTCGTGCTGCACCGCTGATCACTGTAACCCCGTTCGCAGCAAGCTCTGCTCCAAGGGCCTCAGCCACGCTTTTCCCATAGGGAGATAACTTTCTCGCCCCAACAATTGCGATATCCTGTGCATCCCGATACAGTGCTCCCCGATAAAACAGCAGCATCGGTGGATTAAAGATTTGCTTCAATAGAAGTGGATACATCTCATCTTCTATCGAACAAAGTCTGATATCTTTCTTGCGCCATTCTTCTGCAAGCTGCTCGGGCTCTTGTTTTTTTCGCGAGCAAAAAAGACGCTGTGCAACCGAGCGGTCCACGCATCTGCTCAAATAGATATCCTCATCAGAAGCTTCCCAGACTGCTTTTGCACTACCAAAATATGAAACCAGTTTTGCCAGCTGAATGCCGCCCAGTCCCCCTACCATCTGCAGCACCGCGAGAAAAATTTTATCCAAATCCATCGCCACCCTATACAGATTACCAAGAGTTCTTCCTATTTATAGCATTATCTTATCATACAAACATCTTTCATAATTTGCAACATAATTTTGTGATTTTTTTGCATTTTTAGCTAAAATCACTGTTTATTTAAAATTTTCATCAACAGTTTTGCCTGGTGGGCATAAAATAAGACTTACCCGGCGGGTGCTGAATTCCCCTCGAATAAGTCAGTTTTATCAAAGCTCTCCATACAAGCCATCATTCACCGTCTGCGTTCCGTCTCAACTTCCAGATAGTCAATCGGGCCAAGAATCAATACTGATGTTTTTCTTACACGCGTTTTTACTAAAACAATATTTGGATAGGCTTCCAATATCTTATCTCCTATATGCGCTGTAAGTGCTGTAAGCATTTGAAAACGCTTATTTTCAACAACATCTTTTACCATTGAATAAACAGCTATATAATCTACGCCATCTTTTAGATCATCCGACTCAGCCGCCTTATCATCTGCTGTTGTCATTTCTACATCAAAATAAAATTTTTGTCCCTGTTCACGTTCATATTCATAAACACCGTGAAAACCATAAAACATAATATTATTAAGTTGAATCTTTGACATCGTATTTCACTCCCCATTATCGCTCTGCTTTATAATAAAAAGCCATTCTTAACTATTAAATATATTTTCGCTATAAAATAAAATATTCCTGCTAAATTTCTAAATGCTCCTGCGACTCATTTCATTTTTTGCAGCAATTCTTCAATGTTCTCTGCAATTTTTTGAAGTCCCCATGGCTGTACTTTCATTTGTTTAATTGCCGCTCTATACTGACGCAGAGTTGCAAAGATCAGCACATCTGTATAGGCTTCACTAAGATCTGCAGTATGGCGTGACACTGCAGCATCACCACCTTTTCCCAGAAAAGTCTGCTTGAGAATATTAGCGGCTTTTGTCTGTACATGCGCTACATGCAGCGTATAAAAAAGTGCCTTTTCCCTCATGATTGCAGTACCTGCAGGATCACAGCCAACGTCTGCCAATGCCGCCTGTACAGACTCTTTATTTTGTAATTTGAGTAAATCAACCTGCATATTCTCCATGAAATTATCATCTCCCTATTGCTTATATTATACTTTTTATTGTATCATAGACGAGATGTATTATGCACTTGAAAAATACACATGTCATGTATTTGCTGTTTTGCCAGCAATACTTACAGGAGGAATATTCTATGACCAAAAGATTGGATTCAAATTTATTTGACTTTCCCGTAGAAAAAATCAAGAGTGGTTTCTACAGCGATATTTATTTTCTGCGCACTCAAGAAATTTTAAACCAGGCAAATCATCATCCGCGCATAACTGTACAGATTTTCCAGCGTGACTATGCTATACTCTGCGGTATGGACGAAGCCATTGCGCTTATCAAACGCTGTGCATTCCATCCGGAAAACATCAAAATCAAAGCTTTGCACGATGGTGACAAAATAGCCCCCTGGGAGACTGTCATGACCATTGAAGGAGATCTCGCTGATTTTGCTCATCTTGAAACTGTCTATCTTGGCATTATCGCCCGTCAGACGAAAGTTGCAACAAACACAAGACGCACTGTCGACGCCGCACAGGGCAAGCCGGTCCTTTTCTTCCCTTCCCGCTTCGATCATTACGCCGTTCAGGAAAGCGATGGCTATGCAGCGAAAATTGGCGGTATGAGCGGTATATCCACTCCGGCAAATGCCGTATGCTGGAACATCGAGGCCGCTGGCACAATTCCTCATTCCCTTATTGCAGCTTGCGGCGGCGATACGCTCAAGGCAACAAAGCTCTTTGATAAATACATGGCACCGGAAATCAACCGCGTTGCTCTCGTTGACTTCAATAATGATTGTGTCAACACAAGTCTTGCTGTAGCCCGTGAGCTCGGTGATAAACTATATGGCGTTCGTCTTGATACCTCCGATAAAATGGTGGATGCTTCACTACTCGGACAAATGGGCCATTTCAAGCCTACTGGCGTTAATGAACAACTTGTCCGTAATGTACGTGAAGCACTTGATAAAGAAGGCTTCACAAAAGTCAAGATTATGGTTTCCGGCGGTTTTAACCCAGAACGCATCTATCATTTTGAAGAAAACAACGTTCCTGTTGATGTTTATGCAGTCGGCAGCAGTATCTTTGCTACTAACGTTGATTTTACTGCAGATATCGTTCTTGTTGATGGCAAACCTTGTGCAAAGGCCGGGCGCAAGTTCAGTCCTAACCCGCGCCTTGAAGATGTTAAATAATCTGTCAGGAGTGATTTAGATGGGTGATTTGTTTTTAATCATTTTAATTTTATTAATGTGTACTTATGCTTTTTGGGATGATTTATTTACAGAATAATATA
>DCFY01000100.1:1526-7103 GCA_002315155.1 Megamonas sp. UBA1792 | reverse complement strand
CAATTACTGATTATACAGAGGGTCTTAAGATCGATGCGAAGAATGCTGTGCTTCTTTATCGTCGGGGAATGCTGTACAAGCAGCAAGGAAAAACAGCGGACGCTGAGAAAGACTATAAAGCCGCAGTTTTAATCAAGCCGGATTTGCCTGTTTATAAATAATAAGCAAAAAAAATCTTCTCTACCGTTATGGCAGGGAAGATTTTTTGTTGCTTAAATAAATTCAAAAGAAAATTTTCGACCGGGAATAATATAGTTGATAAGAAATTCATCACTATGAAGAATACGGGCGACAACATTGACACGCTTATCGGCTGGTTGGGGACGCTTGATAATCTGCAGTTCACCCATGTAGCGTTGATAGTCCTTGTTGTCAAGTGTAATGGTTCCATAGGAACGAATCCTATTGTTTTCGGGCTCAAGAATATGACCGTCGAGCATAAGACGGCTTTCCTGTGATCGGATTGCGTCACGGGCCTCATCAATGCGTGATGTGAAGGTAGAACGCAACAGTTTTTTGAGAAAAAGATTTTCTGTAAAAAGCTGTGCTTTAAGAGTAATCTGATCTGATTTTATTGAAGTAAGTGTTTTTAGCTCTTCTTCCGAAGGAAGTGAATCCCCGATGAAGATAGAGCTAATGCCAATAGCTGCAAGATGACGGGCAGCTAGACTCACGTCGAAATCACGATGCATCTCAAGCGTAGGCAGACCTGCCTTGAGCGGTGAACGACGTCGGTACTGGCTTGGGATAAAAGCGCCAATACGTATACCAGCCTTGTGAAGCATAGCATTCTTTCGTACGAGTGTCTCTTCGGAGATACCAGTGCCTTCGCGCGGATAAAAGTTGTGCAGGGCATCAATGTTGGCAAAGTTGGCCTGCTTGTGAAGAAGTTCAGTAAGAATCTTTCCAGTGATTGTCGAGGCATTGAGCTGGATACGAATATGCTGCTGGTTCTGACTCAAATGTGCAATTTCATCGGTGCCATAGCCATAATCAAGGCGAAGTGTTCGGATACCAAGAAAGTGAAAAGCCGATAGGTTAAGCTTATCAATTCCGAGCAGATTCAGTGTAGAAGGTGATACATCAGAAATGACTTCCATACGATGTTGGCGGGCGACTCGCAGAATGTCACCAATCTGTTTTTTAAATAGAGAGGTATCCGTTTCAGGAATATGGAAAGATGTAAAAAGACGTTGTACACCAAGTTTAGCGGCAGTTTCGATAAGATGGAGATTTTCTTCAAAGCTGTTGTCAAGGCCGATATATACGGCAATACCTGTTTGCATGGAAAGTCCCCCTTTTTGATTTGCTGTGTAAATTGATAGTCTATTCCGGATCATCAAAACCGATGATCCAAGTTGCAATGAAGCCACCAGCATAGGCAACGATGAGACCCAAAAGATATATTGGAATGTTATCTGTGCAGGCGGCAAGCGGCAGGCCTGAAATGCCAAGAGCTGAGGAACCAATCACATTGGCGGCTTGGATCGTACCGCCAAAAGCAGCACCGATGCAGGCACCAATGAAGGGCTTGCCAAGAGGCAGGGTAACACCATAGATAAGGGGTTCGCCGATACCCATGAGGCCGACGGGCAATGCGGAAGCAATTGTTTTTTTTAGCTGCGAATTTTTTGTTTTGAAATAGACTGCAATCGCAGAACCAACCTGTCCGGCACCAGCCATAGCAAGAATTGGAAGAAGAATCGTCACCCCCGTACGAGCGATGAGCTCAGCATGGATTGGGGTAAGACCCTGATGAAGTCCGGTCATGACAAGTGGAAGGAATGTTCCCGCGAGAATAAAACCAGTAAAAGCGCCACCTTTGCCAATGGCTGCTGTTGCTGCATAACCGATGCCTTCAGACAGCATACCACCAAGGGGCTGTAGAAGAAAAATCGCTGTAAAGGTGGAAATAAGTATAACAAATAGTGGTGTGAGAAAGAGATCAAACATCTCTGGAATTATATGGTGAAGTTTCTTTTCCAACCAGGAAGAAAAGGCAACAACAAGCAAAACAGCCATAATGCCGCCACGTCCCGGTACAAGCATTTCATCAAATAAGCTGATTAAGCTGAGACCCGGATGTGTGATGATGACAGCCATGACACCCCCCAATATGGGGGAGGCTTCAAATTCCTTGGCAGCATTGATACCAACAAAGATATTGATGCCCCAAAATGCAGCATTGCCGGCAATCTGCAGAAGCTGGACGGAGGCGATAGTCCCAAGTGATGGATCAATTTTAAGAATGACATTGAGAAGACCTGTGATAAGGCCGCAGCCAATGAATGCAGGTATAATTGGCATGAAAATGCTGGCAATGCGCTTTAAAAACAATTTACCTGGTGTTGCGTTTTTCGTGCGGATCGCAGAATGCAATTCATGCCCATCGCCAATTTGTGGTTTTTGTTTGGTGATGGAGGATAAGGTTTTTGCATCAACCGGTAATTTTAGAAGTTTTTGGAATGCATCTGTGACCTGTGTTGCGCGCCCTGGACCGAGTATGATTTGCAATTCATTTGCAGATGGCTCATTTAGGCCAAGTACACCTGGCATTTTTTTGAGAAGCGCAAGTGATGCTGTATCCTTTTTTTTGAGCTGCAGGCGAAGACGTGTCATACAGTTTTCGGCAATAAGGATGTTTTCTTTTGGTCCGACGAGCCTGTAGATGTCAGCCGCCAATGTAGTTGTGTCGAGAGCAGTCAATGAGAGCAGCCTCCTTTATTGAACTTGTTTATTCTGTTAGATTTTTTAGTGCTATCGCAACAAACCCGTGCGCTTCATCAAGCAGATTTTCTGCTTTGCCGACTGATGTGCCAGACAGCAGCATAAAAATAGCGAGTTTGGCCTGTCCGTGTGCTTCCTTAAGCTTTTGAATGCTGGTTGGTCGGTCACATCCTGTGGCCTCCATGACGATACGGCGAGCACGTTCCTCCAGCTTTTTATTAGAGGTTTTGACATCGACCATAAGATTGCCATAGACTTTGCCCAGATGAATCATTGTGCCTGTCGAAAGCATATTAAGAATAAGTTTTTGGGCAGTGCCTGCCTTCATGCGTGTCGATCCTGTGATGACTTCCGGGCCGATGTCAGGTGTAAGTGCAATATCGGCAAGACTAGCAATCGGGGCATCAGGTGTGCAGGCAATCGAGATGGTTGCGGCACCTATCTCGCATGCATACGTCAAGCCTCCGATAACATATGGGGTACGCCCCGAGGCAGCAATACCGACAACGACATCGCTGGCGGTAAGTGTTTTTGCTTTCAAATCATCGACGGCAAGTGATACGGAATCCTCTGCACCTTCTTGTGCAGTTAAAATAGCGGCATAACCGCCAGCAATAATGCCTTGAACAAGCTCAGGGTCTGTACCATAGGTCGGTGGACACTCTGAGGCATCAAGGATACCAAGTCGACCGGATGTGCCGGCACCAATATAGAATAGTCGACCACCTTTTGTGAGATGGGCTGTAATCGTATCAACAGCTACAGCAATTTGTGGCAGAATTGCTTCAATTGCAGGCGCAATTTTTTTATCTTCATTGTTGATGATTTGGAGCATAGAGAGTGTAGACACCTGGTCGATAGATGAACTTGCCGGATTTTTGTGTTCTGTAGCGAGCTTTTCTAATTGTATCATGAATAAAATAAATCCTCTTTTCAATAGTAGAATATAGTATTTGTATTAGACAATACTGTGTGAGATTCCTGCCATGGAATATGCAGTAAAATGGAAGTAGAAATGATAGTAAATTACTTTTAGGATAGAAATGTTTATGCGAATTGGATTGTTGACAAGAAAGTAGTGGTATACTATAATGTGCTAGCGGTGAAAACATAGCAAGTATCTAAAAGAAATGATGATGGAAGGAATAGAAGATTATGAATATGAATGAAGAGATATTGCCGCTTTGTCCGGTTGAGGTGATGTTACTTTTGATGGGAGATAAATGGAAAGTTCTTATTGTAAGAGATTTGCTTATGGGGACGAGGCGTTTTGGTGAGTTGAAAAAGTCGATTGGCAGTATTACGCAGAAGGTATTGACACAAAAGCTACGCTCAATGGAATCAAGTGGGCTGTTGACACGGCATGTTTATGCAGAAGTACCGCCACGTGTCGAGTATACGCTCACAGAACTGGGACGAAGTCTTAATCCTGTATTGCAGTCGATGTATGTCTGGGGAGAAAATTATAAGAGAAAGAGAATGGGTTGTGTAAATGAGTAGTGTAAGTAATTGGAAAAGAAATGTTTTTGTACTGTGTTTTGCGGTAGGCTGTACGTCAGCAAGCTATACGATGCTTATACCGTTTTTACCAATGTATCTTCTTGAGCTGGGAGTCAGCCAGTCGGAGGTTGCAATGTATTCGGGTGGTGTATTTTCGGTTACGTTTTTCGTAGCGGCAATTATGGCGCCGATATGGGGAAAAATGGCGGATAAGAAGGGCAAACGTCTTATGGCAATACGTGCAGGCATCGGACTTTCTTTAACGTATTTTCTTGGCGGCTTTGTAACGTCACCGGAACAGCTTTTTGTTGTGCGTATTTTGCAGGGGTTTGCAAATGGTTTCTTGCCAGCAAGTTTGGCAATTGCATCATCGAGTGCACCGCCGGAAGAGCTGGGTTCTAGTCTTGGCATCGTGCAAACAGGGCAGATTCTTGGAATGGTGCTTGGTCCGCTTCTTGGTGGAGTAATTGCTGAAGCCATCGGCATGCGGTCATCGTTCTATCTGGCAGGGCTTTTACTTTTTTTTGTAGTACTTCTGGTCGTGTTCTTTGTACAGGAACCAATCGCTGAAGTTGAAGTGATGAAAAACGAAAAAAAGTCTGTGAAAAAATTAGTTAAAGGGGATAGCATTCTTGATGATTTTCGCTATGCAGCGCATAATCGTCTGCTTTTAGAAATGCTTGCACTAACGTTTATCATCAGTCTTTCGAATATGGTGTTGCAACCGGTCATCAGTCTTTATATTGCACAATTGCAAGGAAGTATGGAAAATGTCATGTTTACATCAGGGCTGATTTTCAGCCTGGGCGGTGTTGCCGGAGCAATTTCTACAGCACCATGGGGGGCGTTTGGTCAACGGCGCGGTTATTTCCTTGTAATGGTACTAGCCTTTTGTGGAGCAGGTATCTTTAATTTCCTGCAGTATTTTCCATCAACGGTTGTTGGTTTTGGTGTGCTGCAGTTTTTTTTCGGGTTGTTCTTTGTTGGTACGAATCCGGCGGTCAGTGCAATGCTCGTAAAGTCGACAAAGGCGGATTTTCGCGGACGTGTATTTGGTCTGGCGACAACGGCAAATCAGTCAGGAGCAATGGTTGGCCCGCTTATCGGCAGTTTTATTAGTATGCTTTTTGGCATACAGTATGTTTTTCTTATTACAGGACCCTTGCTGTTCTTTATTGGTATTGCTATTTGGCATCGTTATTTGTATACAAGTGTATAATATCATAGTAAAGAAGTCATTCCTTTTATACGGGCAGGAGATATGGAACGTTTAATAAGGATTTCTAAAAGTATGAATGACTGAAAATGAATAAAATAATTTGATTTAAAGAAAACCTCGTAGGTGATATA
>DCFY01000100.1:0-1268 GCA_002315155.1 Megamonas sp. UBA1792 | reverse complement strand
ATAATTCACTAAATACGAGGTTTTTGCTTGTTTTTATTCACTTTAAATTATGTCAAATTTTTTTATTATTATACAAATAAAAGTACAGTCAGTTATGTGCTGGGGGAATCTTTTCTGACAGGGTTTGTTTTTCAACTGCTTTAAAGTTGTTGATACGATCGTGGTAAATATCCTCAATGACAATTTTGATGATGACAATGCACGGAACAGCGAGAAACATACCAGCAGGGCCAAGAATTTCACCGCCGAAAATGATACCAAGAATGATAGCAATCGGATGAAGGTTAAGCGATTTACCGATGAGGTTTGGATAGATAATGTTATGGTTGACCTGTGTAAGGATAATGTAGAAAAGTATGGTTTGGAATGCAAGCCATGGTGTTTGTGTGGCGACAAGAACCGTACCAAAGGCGGAAGCAATCGTTGGACCAAGTACTGGGACAAATTCGCCAACACCGGAAAGTACAGCAAAGACAGAAGCATATGGCAGATTGCGAAAAGTGAAATACAGAAATACAATTGTTCCCGTAATGAAGCAGATAATAAGTTGACTGAAAATATAGATGCTTAGTGCTTTTAAAATGCGGTCAAATAGAGCGAGGATACGTGAATAGTCTTTGTGGGGGAAAAGGCCGGCAAGATAAACTTTGATGTCATTACCATCCTTTAGTAGGTAAAAAGTAACAAAGAGGATGATGACAAATTCAATAATGCGGCTAAATAGCGCCAGTACAAGTGTTAGAGAAGAGCGAAGGGCACTAATGCTTACAGTTGTCAGTTCATTAAGTAGTGCATCAATTTGCTCAACGGCAAAATCAGATTGTTGTATAAAAGATGTGTTATGAATATTAGTTGAAAGATTGGGAAGATCTGCCAGAAAGTTTGTGAATGTTGGAATAAAGGTTTGGGAGATCATAGCAAGAAAACCAATGACGACAGCGACAAAAAGCAGCAATATGATACCGGCGGATAAAACGCGGGGTAATTTCTTTGATAGGCGGTCAACAATTGATACCAGCAGAAGGTTTAGTAAAAGCGAAAGAAAAATGATGAATGCCAGCGAGGGAAAAAACCAAAAAGTAGAAAAAAGAAGAGAAAATGTCAGTCCAATAAGTATAGATGTGCGATATTTATACCACATAGTAATAGCCGCCTCCTGATGAAATAGCATTATAAAATATAGTATTCATTATAACGTATATCTTGTATTTTACAAAGGCGTATGTAAATAATAAAGCAATAAAAAAGAACTGTAGATGCCAGAGAAC
>DCFY01000053.1:13933-23183 GCA_002315155.1 Megamonas sp. UBA1792 | reverse complement strand
TGAGGCAATGTTTGCGACAGCTTATTAGCGTGCCGTTCTGCAAGTGTATATTTGTCATAGACAGGAAGTGTCGGATCGGTGAGCTGCAGGTTGGAAAAATCATCAGCAGCAAAAATTGGCGTCGACTTTTTTTCGCTAGGTGAAGGAGAGGGTTTTCCTGTGGCAGGCAAATTTTCAGTCAGAGCCTGTATTTGATTACTGCATCCCGTTAGCGCAAAAAGTGAAAAAATAAATAAAAAAAACAGCATAAAATGCATAAGATGTTTCATTTAAATACCTCCGGAAATTTATTATGTAATTTTATTGTAGCATACAGGGCAAGAGTATATGGTTGTAAATGGCGATTTAAATAGGTATAATAAGAAAATACACGGATAAAGGGAGTATTTTTTTATGGTATTGAAAAAACAAAAACGTATTGCGCTTATAAATGATCTTACGGGATTTGGCCGTTGTTCGATTACAGTGGAACTGCCGATTATTTCTGCTATGAAAATACAGGCCTGTCCGTTGCCAACAGCGATTTTATCAGCGCATACAGGTTTTCTGTCATCGTATATAGATGATTATACGGATCACATGCGTCCCTATATGGAAAACTGGAAAGCACTGGATGTTACTTTTGATGGTATATGTACTGGTTTTCTTGGTTCGGCAAAACAGATTGCTATTGTAGTGGATTTTTTAAAAATGTTTGATTCACCGATGACGCAGATTATGGTTGATCCGGTTATGGGCGATTATGGCAAGTTGTATTCATCCTACACGCAGGAAATGTGCTGTGAGATGAAGCAGCTGCTTGCCTATGCGGATCTTGTGACGCCAAATCTCACAGAGGCCTGTAATCTTCTGGATGTGGAATATCCCGAAGAAGGTATTGTGAGCGATGAACGTCTGGAAAACATGGCAAAGGCATTATCTGATAAAGGACCAGCAAAAATTGTTTTTACGGGTCTGCCGCATGGTGATGAAATCAAGAACTTCATCTACGAACGAGGTGTCGGCAGCTCGGTTCTTTGTGTAAAGAAAATCGGCGGCGATCGATCTGGTACAGGTGATGCTTTTGCTGCTATTGTTGGTGGCAGCCTTGTAAATGGTGAGGGGCTTCAGTCAGCCGTCCGAAAGGCGGCTGACTTTATTAGCAAATCACTTGCTTATACGGTAGCGCTCAATATGCCATGGAATTACGGGCTTTGTTTCGAAGAATATCTGACAGAGTTAAAATAACGGAGGGAAAAGAATGATTACCTATACACTGGATGAAAAGAATGGCTATGTAAGTTTTGCGGAGAGTATAAAAAAAAATCCTGTAGGAAAACGTACAATGTATATCAATATTACAAATCAATGCAGCTGCAACTGCACATTCTGTCTGCGTAATTTTAAAGAAATGGCAGAAAACAATACACTTTGGCTCAAGGCTGAGCCGACGGTCGATGAAATCGAATCGGAGCTCAATGCACAGGACTGGAGCTATGTAAGAGAAGTTGTTTTCTGTGGCTTTGGCGAACCGACGATGCGCCTTGATGATTTGCTTGTTGTCATGGCCTATGTTAGGAAACATGTACCAACCGTAGCTACACGTCTCAATACGAATGGTCTTAGTGATCTCCAGTACGAAAAAGATACAGCACCGTTTTTTGCCGGGCTGATCGATACCATATCCATTAGTCTTAATGCATCAAATGCTGAGCGTTATCTTATGCTTACACGCAGTCAGTTTGGTCTGCAATCCTATGGGGCGATGTTGGATTTTGCCGTAAAATGCAAACAATATGTGCCAAACGTTGTCATGACTGTTGTTGATACGGTTGAAAATGCAGCAGAGATTGATGCCTGCCGCATTCTTTGTACGGAAAAAGAACTCACACTGCGTGTGCGTGCATATGAAGCAAAATAAAAACTGCCTGTGTCGACGAGATTATTCGTCATCACAGGCAGTTTTGAAATCTTTTTATGTCACTGAAAAAACTAAACGCGACTCACATTGAATGCAAGCCGCGTTTAAAAGACATTAATCATTGAATACCTCTTATATTTATTTGTCGGCATATGCTCTCCTTAAGAAAAAGTATATGCTTTATTCCCATGGCCAGACTAACCATTTATGATGCATAACACATTCGTACACATTCAAATTCCATCGTTCAATGTCCCGGGCTTCGTAAAACATAAACCTACTTTCCGCGCGGGATTGCGCTATCTACTAGATGCTTGTGGTCAATTGGTTTGTATTGCAATACGTGGTACATGTAAAGCGGTTCATCGATGTGCGATTCTGTTGTTGTTCCTGACGTTGTGTCGGTTGTGCTTCCGTACGGTTTTAAGTACGCATAGCGGCCTGGACCACCATTACGTCTTGTTCAACCTGATGGAATTCATCTTCATCTATACACTTGCGAGTCAAGTCCAACAAAGAATGCTTACGTCTGTCATCAATAACTCCCCACATCCTTTCAGGTAGGACTTAGAAGAGAGCCCCAATGCCCGGCTGACAAACACTTTTTCGTTGCTGTTTCAACTACTGCATTTACAGCTCTGATGAGATGTTTATCTATCTCCTCTTTACATGCTCATTATAACATGCGATTGGCTAAATTGCAACATTCTGACTACTACTTTTCAAAATATTTTGTTTTCAATAAAATGGAAAACAAGTTGAAGTTCAGAAGGATTTAGTTGTATGAAATTCTATTCATTGATCGTAAAAGTATAGTATAATAAAAACAAAGGTGCGTGATGGCATGAAAGATGAAAAAAATATTGTTTTTTGCCAGAGCGGCGGTTGCTCGGCAAAGCTTGGAGCAGGAACATTGCGCCGTGTGCTGGAGAAAATACCACAGGGGCACGATGATAATCTGCTCGTTGGCTTTTCATCAAGTGATGATGCAGCCGTATATCGACTCACAGAGGATTTGGCGATTGTGCAAACCCTTGATTTTTTTCCGCCCATGGTCAAGGACCCGTATACATTTGGGCAGATTGCAGCTGCCAATGCGCTCAGTGATATTTATGCGATGGGTGGTGAAGTGAAGACGGCGCTCAATATCGTATGTTTTCCGGAAAAGATGGATCTTACTATTCTGGGGGAGATTTTGCTTGGCGGAAATAATAAGGTGTCTGAGGCAGGCGGGGTACTCACGGGAGGGCATTCAATTGCTGATGATGGTGTTAAGTATGGATTGAGTGTAACAGGGATAATCCATCCGGATAAGGTGCTGAAAAACAATGCCTGCCATGCAGGAGATAAGCTTATTCTGACGAAACCGCTTGGCATAGGTATCATTACAACAGCGGATCGTGTTAATAAAGCGTCGAAAATGGCAATGGCTCAGGCGATAAAGTCCATGACGATGCTTAACAAGTATGCAGCTGAGGCTTTACATGATGTTGCTGTGCATGCTTGTACAGATATTACAGGCTTTGGTTTGCTCGGACATCTTACCGAGATGCTTGGTACGAAGGCTGCTGCAGTGCTTCATTATGAAAATATCCCTTATATTGAAGAGGCGTATGCCTATGCGGATGATTTCCTCATAACGGGGGCGGGGCAGAGAAATCGTAATTTTGTTGGTGATAAGGTTCGTTTTGATAATGTACCGTTTGCCATGGAGGAAATTCTTTTCGACCCGCAGACATCTGGCGGGCTTCTCGCAGCTGTTGCACCAGAGGATGCAGAGAAGGCATTGTCAGCAATCCGGTTACTAGGTATGGAATGCGGCATAATTGGTGAAGTTGTAGCAGAAAATCAGCCGTTGATTATTGTAGAAAAATGATTCTGAGTAGGCGCTATTGGTAAAAATAAAAAAAGAGAGAAGTGTTCATTTGATGGTAACTGTAGATGCAAGGAGACAACAGTGCCCAATACCGGTAATATGGGCGAAGGAAGCAATTGAAAAACTTACAGGCAGCGGTGTTGTAATGGTGTTTGTTGACAATGAGATTGCCGTACAGAATCTCACAAAACTCGCACAGCAGAAAAAGTATAAAATGCGCTCGGAAAAACTCGGGGAAAATGAATTTCGTGCTATTTTTACGATTGGCGATGGTGATGTCGCAGCTGCAGCAGACGCAGCTGCTGAAAAAACGGTCTGTTATCCGGACGGTATCAAAGAAAATGCACTTGTTGTAATCACAAGTGACATGATGGGAGACGGCGATGAAAGTCTGGGAAAGACGCTTTTGAAAGGCTTTATCTTTGCCTTGTCCAAGACGGAAATTTTACCAAAGCGGATTGTTTTTTATAATCGTGGTGCGTTTGTTACGATAGAAGGATCAGAATCAATCGATGATTTAAAGAGTTTGGAAGCGCAGGGGGTTGAAATTGTAACATGCGGTACATGCCTCAATCATTATGGTATTACGGATAAGCTTGCTGTTGGTTCGGTGACAAATATGTACGTGATCGTGGAAAGTATGACACAAGCAGTAAAGATCATCAAACCATGAGGAGGCACCTTTTGATGCAAATGAAAAATGTTATTGTAGTTCGCGGCGGTGGGGATATTGCAACAGGAACAATTCACCGTCTGCATAATGCAGGGTATTCTGTGCTTGTACTTGAGACAGCACATCCATCGGCTATTCGCCGCGAGGTATCGTTTTCTGAGGCGGTCTACGATGGTGAAAAAATGGTGGAACGCGTAACGTGCCGTCGGGCCGCGAGTTTGTCTGCTGCAAAAAAGATTATAAAGGCGGGGGACGTGGCGCTGATGGTTGATGAAAACGGCAGTATTCTTAATGAATCATTTCATCCGCGTATACTTATTGATGCGATCCTGGCAAAAAAAAATATTGGGACGGATTTTTCAATGGCGGATTTTATCGTTGGTATTGGTCCGGGGTTTTGCGGTGGAAGGGATGTACACTGTGTTATCGAGACGATGCGGGGTCATAATCTTGGCCGTTTGATCTATGAAGGTCGGGCAATGCGCGATACAGGTGTACCAGGTGCAATTGCCGGGGTAAGTGCAGAACGCGTAATCCATGCACTGGCAGCGGGACGTATCGAAAATGAAAGAACGATTTCTTCTGTTGTTAAAAAAGATGAGATTATCGCTGAAATTTTTGCCAAAGACGGAACAATGACAGAAGTACGGGCAAATATTACAGGGATTTTACGCGGAATCATTCGCAATGGATATGAAGTCACAGAAGGACTTAAAATCGCAGATATTGATCCACGCAGCGAGGAGCAGGAAAATTGTTTTACGATATCGGATAAATCCCGTTGTATTTCCGGTTCGGTTTTGGAAGCTGTGCTTGCATGGGAAAGGAAAATGCGTTAATGATCTATCTCGACAGTGCGGCTACATCTCTGCTAAGGCCGGACAGTGTCGCACAAGCTGTTTATGATGCAATAAGGACGATGGGAAATAGCAGCCGCGGCGCATATGATGCTTCACTGGGAGCGACCCGTATCATTTATGAGACGCGGCTGCTTATTGCTGCGCTTTTTCACTGTCCACAGGCGGAGCAGGTCGTTTTTACAGCCAACTCTACGGAGGCACTTAATCTTGTGATAAAAGGAATTTTTACAGCAGAGGACCATATTATAACGACTGCATTAGAGCATAATTCTGTGCTGCGGCCGCTTTATGAAATGGAAGCACGTGGTGCAAGACTTACGATTCTGCCAGTGGATGCTGTCGGCAAAATTGATTATGAGGCGATGGAGGCAGCTGTTTGCAAAAACACACGTGGTATTGTCTGTACGCATGCATCGAATGTAACGGGAAATTTAATGGATATTGATCGCATTGGAGAAATATGTAAAAAAAATGGAATACTTTTTATTCTTGATGCTTCGCAGACAGCGGGCGTTTTTCCCATCGATATGGAGAAAAGTGCAATTGATGTGGTTTGTTTCACAGGACATAAAAGTTTACTGGGCCCGCAGGGAACGGGAGGACTTTGTATACGATCGGGGCTCGATATTCGTACATGGAAATCAGGTGGCAGTGGTATCCAGACATTTTCCAAGATACAGCCCAGGGTTATGCCGGCACAGCTTGAAGCCGGAACGCTGAATGCACATGGTCTTGCTGGCTTGAGGGCAGGTCTTCTTTACATAAAAGAAAAAGGACAGGAAATAATCTGTTTACAACAGAATCAGTTGATGCAGCGTTTTTATAAAGGGATATGTGATGTGTCACAGGTAAAAGTTTATGGCGATTTTTCATCTTTTAACCGTGCAGCAATTGTAAGCCTGAATATCGGCGCGGAAGACTCCGGGCGTGTGAGTGATGTGCTGAGTCAGGACTATGCGATATGTACGCGCTCTGGTGGTCACTGTGCACCGCTTGTACATGAAGCATTTGGAACGGTACAGCAGGGAATGGTCCGCTTCAGTTTTTCTCATTTAAACACGAAAAATGAAGTGGATCAAGCGGTGCAGGCGGTACGTGAATTAGCGGAGGATTAAATATGCGAGTTAAAAAGAAAAAACTGGTTTTGGCTTTTGCAACAACTGTTGCAGCGATGAAGCTGGAACGGGCAGCGAATGCTGTCGGATTTCCAGGACGACTTATTCCGGTTCCACGGGAAATTACGGCAGGCTGCGGCCTGGCCTTTTGTACAGAGTTGGAGCAGCGGTCTGGAGTTGCAGCATTTTTACAGGAAAATCAGCTTGTAGTGGATGGCATCTATGAGGTATACATATGAATATTTATGAGATTGACAGGGGCCGGCTGAAAAGGCTGACCTCATTTATACAAGCACTGAATATTTCGATAACGGATCGGCGTATTGCTTTTGTTGGTGCTGGTGGAAAAACAACTCTGATGTTTGCGCTTGCAGAGGAGCTTTGTCAATGGGGAAAGCATGTCATTGTGACAACGTCGACCCATATACAAGAACCTGAAGGATTTTTTTTGACAGATTCAGATGGTGCTGGTGTGCAAAATGTCTGGAAAAAAGGAAAGATTGCAGTGTTGGGAACTCTTGTGGAAAAAGGAAAAATCAGTGCACCAGCACAGAACTTTTTTGAAGCGATGGCAAAGAGCGCTGACGTTGTTCTTGTTGAGGCAGATGGATCAAGAGGATTGCCGATCAAGGTTCCGGCAGTATATGAGCCAGTTCTGTCAGCACAGGAGAACCTCGTTGTCGGGGTTGCCGGCATCGATGCATGGGGACAACCACTTGGAAAATGTTGTCATCGATCGGAACTGGCGGCAGCAGTTTTAGGGAAAAATCTGCAGGACAAAATTACAGCTGATGATTTTGCAAGGGTACTGCAGAGTTCGCAGGGGATGCGCAAGTCTGTGCAGTGCAGGTTTGTGCCTGTTTTACATAAGATCAATACACCGGAGCAGCTGGAGCAGGCTGAAGCTGTTGCAAACTGTATGGGTGAACGTATCCTGGCGATAGGGAGAGGATAAGGCATGGAGAAAGTTTATTGTGAGATGCTGAAGTCATGAAAGTCGCAGCTATCGTGCTTTGTGCTGGTTTAAGCCGACGTATGGGAAAAAAGGACAAGCTGCTGCTGGATTTTGCCGGCGCCCCGCTTTTCAGCTATGGACTGGATCTTGTTGCTCTGGAGGATTTTGCTATGCGTATAGTTGTTGCTAATCGGGAAGAAATAGGGACCTATGCCAGGCAAAATGGGTTTGTCGTCGTAAAAAATCCTCTGGCGGCAGATGGCATGGCGACGTCAATTTGTGCCGGAATCAGCGGGATAAAAAAACAAAAAAATTCGGATGATATCGATGGCATTATGTTTTTTAATGATGACCAGCCTTTTTTGTGTCGCAAAGTCGTGCAGGAGCTGCTGGCAGCATTTGCGCAGACGCTTGCCGCTGGAAAACCGCATATCATTGTGCCGGTATGGGAAGACACACCAGCAAGTCCGTGCATATTCCCATGGCGTTTTTTGCCGGAATTGCTTAGACTCCGCGATGATCATGGCGGGCGGATGGTCTACCACCAGCATTGGAATGAGACTGTGTTTGTTTCCTGTGGAAAAAAGCAGGATTTCATTGATATTGATACAATAGAAGATATAGAAAATTTTTTAGTTTTAGCTCAAAGCAAGAATTTTAAAATATAAAATAGAATTATAAGGAGGCTGTCATGAATATTACGCACTATGTGAAGGCGGAAAGTCTGGAAGAAGCCTATACGCTTAATCAGAAGAAGACTGCAGCAATCCTTGGCGGTGGCTGCTGGCTGCGCCTTGGACAGCAGCGTGTGGGCAGGACGATCATTGACTTGGAAAAACTGGGACTGGATAAAATCGAAGAAACAAAGAATGAATTTATTATTGGCTGTATGGTATCCTTACGACGCCTTGAACTGTCTAAAGAACTTGATGAGTTTACAAATGGAGCATTGCAAGAAAGTCTTCATCATATTGTTGGAACACAGTTCCGTAATATGGCTACGATTGGTGGCAGCTTGTTTGGACGGTTCGGATTTTCTGATGTATTGACATGCTTTTTAGTGCTGGATACGGAGGTTGAGCTCTACAAGGCAGGCCGTGTCAGTCTGGCTGAGTTTGTCAGGATCAATCACGATAAGGACATTATTGTCCGGGTTATTGTAAAAAAAACACCGAAGGTAGTGGCTTATGAATCACTGCGTCTCTCAGCAACGGATTTTCCCGTACTGACCTGTGCGGTTTCAAAGGATACGGATGATGGGGTGGTGCATTGTGCAATTGGTGCGCGTCCGGTAAAAGCCGAACTTTTTAGAGAGGGTCAGGAGTTTTTTGCTGGTGGATTTTCAGCAGAAGCAATTAAAAAGTATGCTGCATGTGTGCAGGACAGCTTTGCTTTTGGCAGTAATATACGAGCATCGGCCGCATATCGCAAGGATATGACCGGAGTGCTCATAACACGGGTACTTACGAAGATCATGGCGGGGAGGTACAGAGAATGATAATACAATACTGGATTAATGGTGAGAAAGTCATTGGGGATATCGCGCCGGACCTCGTTTTGCTTGATCTTTTGCGATCAAAGGGATGTTATAGCGTGAAGTGTGGTTGTGAAACGACAAATTGTGGCTTGTGCACGGTATGGATCGATGGAACACCAATGCTTTCCTGTGCTGTGCCTGCTCCGCGAATCGAAGGCCGACATGTCACTACGCTTGAAGGGCTGCAAAAAGAAGCAACGGAATTCGCGCAGTTCATGGGGGCGGAAGGCAGTGATCAGTGTGGTTTCTGCAATCCGGGATTTGTTATGAATGTGCTCGCTATGGTGCGGGAACTTAAAGATCCGACAGAAGAAGAAATAAAGGAATATTTAGC
>DCFY01000053.1:0-13587 GCA_002315155.1 Megamonas sp. UBA1792 | reverse complement strand
AGGTGAAGTCATGACAGAGGTTAATCGTTCCGTTATGAAAAAGGATGCGGTAGCACTTGTTACGGGCAAGCCGGTTTATATGGATGATATTGCACCGAAGGACTGTCTTGTTGTCAAGGTACTTCGCAGTCCGTATGCGCATGCATGTATTAAAAAGATTAATACGGTAATCGCAAAAAAAGTTCCGGGCATTGCATGCATATTGACGTATGAGGATGTGCCCAAGACACGTTTTACAATTGCAGGACAGACGTATCCAGAGCTGAGCCCATATGATAAGCTCATTCTTGATCAGCGTCTGCGCTATGTTGGTGATCCGGCAGCTATTGTTGCCGGCGTTGATGAAAAGTCGGTTGACAGGGCAATGCAGCTCATCAAAGTTGAGTATGACAGGCTTGAAGCGATTGTTGATTTTACACAGGCAAAAGACAGTCAGACGATTGTTCATCCGGAGGATGACTGGATTTCGCGTGTTCCGGTTGGCGGTGATAACAAACGCAATATTGTCGCTGCCGCAAGAGAAGACTGGGGTGATGTCGAGGGGACGTTTGCAGACTGTGACGTGATTGTTGAAGGTGTTTATCATACGAAGCAGTGCCAGCAGTCGATGATGGAAACCTTTCGGGCTTACAGCTATATTGATCTGCACGGGAGACTTGTTATCGTGAGTTCGACGCAGGTTCCATTTCATGTGCGGCGTATTGTAGCAACGGCTTTGGAGGTGCCGAAGTCCAGAGTGCGTGTTATCAAACCGCGTATTGGCGGTGGTTTTGGTGCCAAGCAGACCGCTGTTATGGAAATCTATCCGGCAATTGTTACGAAGGTTACAGGCAGGCACGCAAAAATGATCTATACACGTGTTGAAACTCAGACGGTATCGTCACCGCGCCATGAAAGCCGAATTACGGCGCGTATTGGTGCAACAAAAAATGGCATAATTAAGGTCATTTCCGTTGATGCACTTTGGAACGCGGGTGCTTATGGGGATCACAGCCCTACGACAGTGACGCTTGCGGGTCATAAGTCGATTTCACTCTACGGGAAGTTTGCGGCATTCCGCTTTAACTATGAAGCGGTTTATACGAATACGATTGCAGCTGGAGCTTATCGCGGCTATGGTGCAACACAGGGGATTTTTGCTGTGGAATCAGCAGTGAATGAGCTTGCCGCCAAGCTCCATATGGACCCGGCAAAGATCAGAGAACTTAATATCGTACGTGAAGGTCAGAAAATGCCATCGTATTACAATGAAACGGCAACGAGCTGTGCGCTCGACCGCTGTCTGGCGCGGGCAAAAAAAATGATAAAATGGAATGAAAAATATCCATGCCGCGATATGGGGAATGGAAAAGTACGAGCTGTCGGAATGTCGCTCGCAATGCAGGGATCGGGTATTTCTAATGTTGATACAGCAGCGGTTGCGATCAAGGTAAACGATGATGGGTTTTACTCGATGGAAATCGGGGCAACGGATATGGGAACCGGATGTGATACGATACTTGCGCAGATTGCAGCGGATTGTCTCGAATGCTCTGTGGATGATATCGTCGTGACTGGTGTTGATACAGATAGTTCACCATATGATTGCGGATCGTATGCATCATCGACAACATATATTACGGGAATGGCTGTTGTTAAGACATGCTGTGAACTGCGTAAACGCATTTGTAAACAGGCAGCTTCTATGATGAAATGTGAAGATGAGGATCTTCTTGAATTTGATGGGAAGTGTGTTATAAATATCGATACAGGTAAGCTGCTTACGCTCAAAGATATTGCTAATGCAGCAATGTGTGCAAACAGTACAGCCCTCTATGCTACGGAATCACACTATTCACCGACTTCACCACCACCGTTTATGGCAGGAATCGCAGAGATTGAGGTGGACATAGCGACGGGGCATATTGCGCTCGTTGATTTTGCAGCGGTCGTTGACTGTGGTACAGTCATTAATCCGGCACTGTCACGTGTTCAGACAGAGGGTGGTATTGTTCAGGGCATTGGTATGGCGCTCTTTGAAGATGTCATTATTGATGAAAACGGGAAGATTGCTAACAATTCCTTTATGCAATATCGTTTGCCGTCACGTCTTGATGTTGGAAATGTGCGTGTCGAGTTTGAGAGCAGCTATGAACCGACCGGACCCTTTGGAGCAAAGTCAATTGGTGAAATTGTCATCAATACGCCATCACCAGCAATTGCGGATGCTGTATATAATGCTACGGGAGTGCGCTGTAAGGAGCTGCCGATTACGGCGGAAAAAGTTTATTTTGGCATGAAAAAAATAAAAATGGAGATGATAAAATGAAATTCTTTAATTTTTATGTGCAAAAAGAAATTCATCTGGGAGCTGTTCAGGGCGAGAAGGCTGTCGATCTGACAGCCGCTGGTAAAGAGATGCCGCGGAATACGGATGAACTTATTAAGGGCAGCAGTGCTGTGCAGAAAAAGGTAGAAGAGCTGTTTGCGGCTGCACCAGTTATAGAATTGTCAGCGATAAAATATGCGCCAGCAGTGATGAACCCGGAAAAGATCCTCTGCGTTGGACTTAACTACGCGGATCATTCAGCAGAAACGCATATGGAACTGCCCAAGTATCCAGCGTTGTTCAGTAAGTTTTCAAATGCACTTAATGCCGCAGGGGAAGATATTCCTTTGCCAAAAACAGCAGAACAGTTTGACTATGAGGCAGAACTTGTTATCGTTATAGGAAAGAAAGCACGCGATATTACGAAGGAACAGGCAGAGAATTATATTTTTGGTTATACGGCAGGTAATGATTTTTCGGCGCGTGATCTGCAGCTTCGTACGACACAATGGCTGCTTGGCAAATCACCGGATGGCTTTGCTCCAATAGGACCACATATTGTATCAGCTGATGCGATTGATGTTTCATCACTCAATGTCCAATCGTATGTGAATGGTATGCTGCGCCAGAACGGAAACACGAAGAATATGATCTTTGATTGTGCAACGATTGTGAGCTATATCTCGCAGTTCATGACACTGAAGCCTGGCGACATCATCTTCACGGGTACACCATCGGGTGTTATTCTTGGCTATCCGAAAGATAAGCGCTGCTGGCTCAAGGCCGGTGATGAAGTAACGATAAAAATTGAAGGTATTGGAGATTTGAAGAATACGTTAAAATAAATAAAATACAGAAGAGGCAGCCGGATAAAATGGCTGCTTTTTCTATTTTGTTGACAGAATTTGGCTGTATGCGGTATGATTAAACAATTCGTATAAAGGTTGTGTTTTTACAGTGAACGGATGGATTTGGGAGATGTTTTTATGAATCAAATGAAGAGTATAAAAGAGGAAAAAATGGTAAGGGGGCTCAAGAATCGTCATTTGCAGATGATTGCTTTGGGCGGGGCAATTGGGACAGGCCTTTTTTATGGATCGGCACCGACAATTGCGCTTACGGGACCGTCAATTGTATTGTCGTATCTTCTTGGTGGTATTGTAATTTTTTTTATTATGCGTATGCTTGGTGAAATGGCAGTTGAGGAGCCGGTATCAGGATCATTCAGCTACTATGCATCGAAATACTGGGGTGAGTTTCCGGGCTTTCTTTCGGGCTGGAATTACTGGTTCAATTACGTCATCGTGAGTATGGCAGAGCTTACAGCTGTCGGCATCTATATGAATTATTGGATACCGGATCTGCCGCAATGGATGTCAGCACTTGTATGCCTTATCGTTGTTACAATGATTAATCTTATCAATGTTCGTATGTATGGTGAAGTTGAGTTCTGGACAGCAATTATCAAGGTATCAGCGATTGTCTGTATGATTCTCTTTGGTGCATATATTATCTTTACGCAGATGGGACCCATACCGGACAATTTTAGCAATCTCTGGATGAATGGCGGATTTATGCCATATGGTGTCTGGGGACTGATGTCTTCCATCGTTATCGTCATGTTTTCTTTTGGCGGCATTGAGCTCATTGGTATTACGGCTGGTGAGGCGGAAAATCCGGATGAGACGATACCGCGTGCAATTAACCAGGTTATTTGGCGTATACTGATTTTTTATATTGGAACAATGCTGGTGCTTATGACACTGTATCCCTGGAATGAAGTTGGCATGGCGGCGAGTCCTTTCGTACAGATTTTTTCAAATATCGGGATTCCAGCAGCAGCGAATCTCTTGAATATTGTTGTGCTAACGGCAGCAATATCAGTGTATAATTCTGCTATCTACAGCAATTCGCGAATGCTCTATGGTTTGTCAAAGGAGGGGAATGCACCAAAGCTTTTACAGTCACTTACACAGGGTGGTGTACCGATGATCGGGATTTTTATTTCATCGGGAATTACGCTGGTTATAGTGGCAATGAATTATTTCTTTCCGGGTAAGATTTTTATGTATCTTATTTTGATTGCTGTTGCAGCTGTTGTAGTGAGCTGGTTTGTCATTGTCGTGACGCATATGAAATTTCGTCGTCGATATGCGAAGGAAGGGCGAACTGCAAAGTTTAGATCGCTGTTTTATCCTTATGCAAATTATCTCTGTATTGTATTTCTTGCGGGTGTCCTTGTGATGATGACACAAATACCGGATATGAAGCTTGTAGTTATTGTCTTGCCAGCATGGATATTTATCCTTTGGATTGGGTATCGGTATAAGAAAAAACAAAATGATGCTGCTGGAGAAAAAATATAGTTGCAACTTTCATAGAATATGATAATATGAGGATTGACAGAAAGATACTATTTTAATCTTTTAAGGGGGATTGTTTATGAAAAAATGGGCTTGTTCGGTTTGTGGCTGGATCTATGACGGCGAAGTCGGTGATCCGGATTATGATCTTGCACCAGGCGTAGCTTTTGAAGATTTGCCAGAGGATTTTGTCTGCCCTTTATGCGGCGTAGGCAAGGACCAGTTTGAAGAACAGGAAGATTAAAAAGCAGTAAAAGCAGTATGTATACAAGACAAGGAATCACAGCAGTGTAGCGTGTGTATTCCTTGTCTTTTTTTATACTCACTAAAAAATGAAAACAGGGGTAAATTGAAATAAAATTAATGGAAAATTGCTTTATACATAAATGTGATTAATAATAAAATAAAAATTGAACACAATATACGTTGATTTTTCACAATGATTTTGTTATAATTTACACGTAAAGGATCTTAGGCCGTACAATACGTTCTGGGGTTAACGGGACGTGCATTTCCGGTTCGATCAGGCATGCTGCGTCTTAATTTGAAGGAGGCTATTTATTATGAAAGTTACAGTTGTTGGAGCTGGTAATGTGGGAGCTACAGTTGCTAATGTCGTTGCAATGAAGAACTTTGCAAGCGAATTGGTACTGTTGGACATCAAGGAAGGCGTTTCTGAAGGTAAAGCGATGGATATGATGCAGACTGCACATATGCTGAACATAGACACGGTCATCACAGGTGTTACGAACGACTATGCAGCTACGGCTGATTCCAAGGTTGTTATCGTTACATCAGGTATTCCTCGTAAACCGGGCATGACCCGTGAGGATCTTATCGGTACAAATGCGAAGATTGTAAAGAGCGTTGTTGATCAGGCTCTGAAATATTCTCCAAATGCTATCTTCATCATTATATCCAATCCTATGGATGCAATGACGTATCTGACACTCAAAGATACGAAATTGCCACGTGAACGCATCATAGGCCAGGGCGGTATGCTTGATAGCAGCAGATTCAGATATTATTTGTCCGAAGCTTTTAAGGCTGCCGGAATTCCTGCTACTCCTACTGACATTGATGGTATTGTCATCGGTGGTCATAGTGACAAGACAATGGTTCCACTTACGAGCTATGCTACATATAGAGGTATTCCTGTTACACAGTTCCTCAGCAAAGAAGCAATTCATGATGCTGTTGAAAAGACAAAAGTCGGTGGAGCTACGCTTACAAAACTTCTGGGAACTTCCGCTTGGTATGCTCCGGGTGCTGCAGCAGCTGCACTTGCTGAAGCAATCGTTACGGATTCCAAGAAAATGATTCCTTGCTGTGTTTATCTTGATGGTGAATATGGTGAAAAAGATCTTTGCATCGGAGTTCCAATTATTCTTGGAGCAAAGGGCATTGAAAAGATTGTTGATATTAAACTTGAAGGCGAAGAAAAAGCTAAATTTGAAGAAAGTGTTGCCGCAGCTCGTCATACGAACTCGCTTCTTGGTGACGCTCTGAAATAATTGATGCACAAAGCATTGATTCATTGAAGGTTGCTTAATAGAAAGGTTGTTGTGCTAAGAAATTAACACAATGGCCTTTTTTTTGTTGCTTTTTTTTGAAAACATGAGAAAATAGAAGAGTCAATGCTTTATACTCACAGAGGGGGAACAATTATGGCAATCAAGTTATTTGTTACAGATCTTGATGGAACACTGCTGGATAAGAAGCATAGAATTTCAGCGGAAAACAAAAAAGCAATTCAGGAGGCCGTTGCACAGGAAACGATCGTTACGATCGCAACGGGCCGTATGTATATATCCGCACTTCCTTATGCAAAACAGTTAGAGGTCGATGTGCCGATTATTACGTATAATGGTGCACTTATTAAGTCGGTTTCGGGTAAGGTTCTTTTTGAATCGTATTTGAAGTCACAGGATGTCAAAGATGTTCTGACCTATTGCCTGAAGAAAAAATGGTTTATCCAGATTTACAAGGATGATAAGCTTTATTTTGCAGAACATTCCGCTAAGGCTCGTGCCTATGAGGAGCTTGCCGGTATTAAAGGTGAAACTGTCGGGCCTGAAGGTCTTTATGAAAAGACAGAACATGTACCGAAGATGCTTGTTATTACGAGTGGTGCTGAAGAAACGGATAAAGTTGTGGCAGAACTTAGAGAAGCCTTTGGTACTCGTGTATTTCCGGTAAAATCAAATCCGAATTATGCGGAAATTATCAGTATTGGTGTGAATAAAGCAACGGCATTGGAAAAACTTCTCCAAAAACTTGGTTTGGAAAAAGAAGAGACCATGGCAATTGGTGATTCAAACAATGATCTGCCAATGCTTAAGGCGGCTGGTCATAGTGTGGCGATGGGAAATGCAAATGATAAGGTGAAGGCGGTTTGTAACTATGAAACAGCAGACTGCTCACATGACGGTGTGGCTGCAGCGATTCGGAAGTACGTACTAAAATAAATTCGGGGGAAAACAGAAACGATGGCAATAAAGCTTATTGCAATGGATCTCGACGGAACATTGCTCAATTCAGGTAAACTCATATCAGCACGAAATCTTGCGGCCATACGGGCGGCAGAAGAAAAGGGAATCGGCGTGACGATTGCAACGGGCCGTATGTATATGGCGGCTGCGTATTTTGGCCGGGAAATATCGGCAAATGTACCGCTCATCTGCTGTAATGGCACAGTTGTGCAGGCACTTGATACCGATGTGCCGCTTTTTATAAAGCATTATGATGCAGATGTAGTCCGTGATGTGCTGACATTATGTCATGAAAAAGGCTGGTATGCGCAGTGGTATATTGGTAATGATGTTTATGCCGAGGATTTTCGACCAAAGATGTTTAAGGCATATCAGACGGTAAAGGATTTTCATGTTATCGAGGTGGGGAATGATTTTCTTTCCTATACCGAAAATGTGATTCAGATTGTCATTCGTAATTTTGAGGGAGAGATTCCGGCAATTGTGAAGCAGCTCAGCCATACGTTCGCGGGTAAACTGCGGCCGCAGCAGAACACAGGTGTCAGCGTTGATCTCACGCCGCCGGGAATGAATAAGGCAGTTGGCCTGGAAAAGCTTATACAGTCACTGGGGCTTACTCCGAAAGAAGTCATGGTCTGCGGCAATGCAGATAATGATCTCGAAATGCTTGAATTTGCCGGCCTCAGCATCGTAACGGCAAATGGTTTGCCACAGGCCAGGGCCCTGGCAGATTTTGTAACAGACAGTTGTGATGAGGATGGTGTAGGTAAAGCCATTGAACGATTTGTGCTGGCTTGATTTGCAGTTTAGGGTGCTTTATCTTATAATTGAACTAGATTGAAGATAGAAATCCTATGGAGGTGAGGGAATGGAGACAGAGGAAACGTTTCATTTGATTATTGTTACAGGGATGTCTGGGAGTGGAAAAACACAGGTTTGCCGCCATATGGAGGATCTTGGCTATTTTTGCGTGGATAATCTTCCACCTGTATTTATTCCAAAGTTTGCGGAGCTCTGTGCCCATTCAGCCGGGCATGTACAGAAGGTCGTACTTGTTGTAGATACACGCAGCAGAGAGTTTTTTGATACATTTGTCCATGTTCTTGATGATATGGATCGGGATAACCAGCAGTATGAAATGCTTTTTATGGATGCATCGGATGCAGCGATTATTCGCCGCTATAAGGAAACGCGCCGCCGTCATCCAATGGCACCGAGCTCTCGTATATCCGAGGGGATAGCCAAGGAACGTGAACGATTGGCACTTGTACGCAATAAGGCTACGTATATTATTGACACTTCTGAGATCAAGAAAGGGGAGCTCAAGGAGAAGATTTTGCGGTTGTTTGGTAATTCCCAGGGTGAAAAAATGGGCATCAATGTCCTTTCTTTTGGGTTTAAGTTTGGAATGCCGCTTGATGCAGATATGGTTTTGGATGTACGTTTTTTGCCAAATCCGTTCTATATCGAGTCGATGCGCCACAAGAGTGGAGCTGTACCGGAAGTAGCGGAGTATATAAAGAAATGGCAGGTTACCCAGCAGTTTGAGGAGAAGCTTGATGATATGATCGAATTCCTTATGCCACAGTACGTCAAAGAAGGCAAGAGTCAGCTTGTTATAGCGATTGGTTGTACGGGCGGTATGCATCGCTCTGTATATATAGCCAAACATGTTTTTGATTTCTTATGTGCGCGCGGCTATCTGGCAAATCTTGAACATCGTGATCTTATGAAGAATGATGTTCACGAGCATGTCAGACAAGAAAGCTAATATCGGATTTGAGGGAGAAATATGCATTTGTTAAAATGGCTTTATCCTGGCATGCGCTTTAAGCGATGGCTGTTTCTTTTTGCTATAGGTGTTATGCTGGTTAGTCTTGGACTTGCCGTAATATTCAACTATAAATATATTGACAATATTGAAGAAACCATTTTTCGGATGGTTTATCTCTGGACTGGCACCTATAATTATATGTTTACGACACTTGTCGGTGCGATTGTTGTCGTGATGGGTTCTTTGATTATGCTGCTTGCGACACGAATGATTATTCGTTCGGTTATTACGGTGCTTTTACCGGATAGTTCAGATCGTCTGGTCGATCTTATTTATGAAAAGCGTAAGCTGGGTCGTGGCCCGGCAGTTACGGTTATTGGCGGTGGCACGGGACTTTCTGTTTTGCTCCGAGGCATCAAGGAGGCTACAAGTAATGTCACTGCAGTTGTAACGGTGGCTGATGATGGGGGATCATCTGGTCGTTTACGTGAAGAGTTGGGAATCATTCCACCAGGCGATTTAAGAAACTGTCTTGTTGCGCTTGCCGATACGGAACCTTTAATGGAAAAGCTTTTTCAGCATCGCTTTGGAGGCACCAGCGAACTTGCCGGTCATAGTTTTGGCAATCTTTTTATTGCAGCAATGACAGAGGTTACAGGTGATGTGGAAAAGGCACTTAAGGAGTCCAGTAAGGTACTTGCTGTAAAGGGACGTGTATTGCCAGCAAGTACAGAATCAGTGCGCTTGGATGCAACGATGACTGATGGCACAACGGTTGAAGGTGAATCACAGATACCACTTGTTAAAAAACACATTTATCGTGTTCATCTTTTCCCTGAACATGTCAAGCCCGTAGAGTCGTCGCTTGAAGCGATACGAAATGCTGATGCCGTTGTTCTGGGACCGGGAAGCCTCTATACCAGCATTATGCCAAATCTTCTTGTTGAAGGAGTGGCAGAGACACTTCGTAACAGCAAGGCCGTCAAAATCTATATTTGTAATGTTATGACGCAGCCGGGTGAAACGGATGGCTATACAGCTTCTATGCATGCGAAGGCGATTATTGATCATGCCGGGAAGGGTGCAATTGATTATGTGCTTGTGAATTCGGCCCCGATAACAATGGAAATGCAAAAATATTATGCAAAGAAGGGCGCTTACCCAGTAGAAGTAGATGAGGAAGCCTTGAATGCGATGGGGATTGGCTTTGTAAAAGCAGATATTATCAGCGAAACGAATGTGATTCATCATGATTCGGTGAAGCTTTCACGTAATGTTATGAAGATGGTATATGGACTCAAATCAAATGAGGGACTCAAGGATTACTATATCCGGGATAATCGCTTAGAATAAGGAAGGTACGAAAATGCCGTCATTTGCAACGGAAGTCAAGAATGAGCTGGCACGGCTCATGTATGAGGAAAGCTGCTGTCGTACAGCAGAGCTTGCGGCACTTTTACGTATGGGTGCAACGATGACGCTCGGCCCCAATCGTACACTGGGACTAAATTTTAGAACGGAGAACGCTGCCGTAGCGCGAAAAACATTAACACTTTTAAAAGAGATGGATCATGTGCGGACCGAGGTCATGGTGAGCCGATCACGGCGTCTTAAGAAGAACAACAGCTATTGCGTGAGTGTCGTGCCATCAAGGGAAGTCAGCGCACTGTTGGAGCGACTTGGACTTATGCATGGGGAGAGCTTTAATGTCGGCAGTGATAGTGCAATACTTCGCCGCCAATGCTGTCGTCGGGCATATCTTCGCGGTGCTTTCCTTGGTGGAGGCAGTGTGAACCGACCGGAGGGCAGTTATCATCTAGAGCTGGTAACAGGGAGCTCAGCATTTTCTGAACTGTTGCTTTCGCTTTTGCATAAAATGGATTTTCCTGTTGGTATTACTGACAGGAAAGGCGATTATATTGTTTACATCAAAGAAGGTGATGCCATTATGGATTTTCTTGGCATGATCGGAGCAAATGAGGCACTTCAGTCTTTTGAGATTGCTCGTAATCTTAAGGAGATACGTAATCAGGTTAATCGTCTCGTGAACTGTGAGACAGCAAATTTGCAGAAGACAGTGAATGCTTCTGTGAAGCAGATCGAAAATATACGCTATATTGCTGTGCACGATGGAATGCAAAGTTTGCCGGAGCAGTTGCGAGAAGTTGCTGAGGCGCGTCTGGCGAATCCGGATGCGACACTTAGTGAACTGGCGAAGATCCTGGGCATTGGCAAGTCCGGCATCAATCATCGCTTGCGAAAGTTGGCGAAATTAGTGGAGGACTTAACAGAAGGTGAATAATTTTTGAAATGTAAAAAATCAGGGATAGCGCTGCTTGTCCTAGTTTTTGTGACTGCAGCGCTTTTTGCGGTCTATACGGTGTCAGTACCGCCGAAAGGGATACAGATACTCGAATATCACATGGTGAATCATACGGATAAAGAGATATATAATGTAGATCCCGAGGACTTTGCTGCTCAGATGGATTATCTCAAAGGTGCGGGGTATACGACAATATCAATGCTGGATTTTATGAAGGCGAAAAAAGGTAAGATGGATCTTCCGGCAAAGTCAATTATACTGTCGTTTGATGACGGCTATATTGATAACTATACAGAATTGCTGCCGATCTTGGAGAAACGCGGCATGAAGGCAACGCTGTTCATGGTCACAAACGATATTGGACTGGATGGTTATCTGACATGGGATATGCTTCGTGATATGCAAGGCCGCGGTATTGAAATTGGCAGTCATACGGCGAATCATCAACCGCTTACAACACTGAGCGACAAGGAAATCGGCGATGAGATACGGTTGTCAAAATTACTGCTTGAATGGAATGGTATCCGTACGGTATATTTTTTTTCTTACCCGAATGGAGCTGTAAACAGTACAGCGATAAAAGAACTAAAGGAGAATGATTATCTTGCAGCAGTTACTGGTGATGCTGGACTCAATACATTTGGGACAGATCCATATCTGTTGCAGCGAACGAATATAGCCCGGCCGCATTTTGGCTTAATGGAGTTCAAATTGAGACTTTTTAAGGCAGAAATTTTTACACGACTGGGTATCAAGCAACATTAAGATCATAGAGAAAGCTGGAGGAATTAAAGAAACAATGAAATCGATAGAAAAAATATTTATCTGTGCAGTGTTTGCCTGTCTGCTTATTGCAGAAGTTTCTCCGGTATCGGCAGAACGTCATTTGTCAGACCGGGGCACAACAATTGTCGTAGCACGTGGTACAGACGTATCCGATACAAAGACAACAAGCCGAATATATGAAAAAGATGCTAACGGAAAAAATCAAAAACCCGGAATCAATACGATGAAGCCATGGAGCGTGGAATCAGCAGATGTCGGGGGGACGCTGATTTTTTCGGATAGTCCGGAAGCTGTTGGGAGCGATGGTATCCTTTATACTGATACGATACAGGGAAAGGCCCGTATTCTTTATTATCATTTAAACAATACAGATGCAAATAAAAAAATCGCTGTTATTTTGGAAAATCAGTCTGTGGATGATACTTCGGTTGTTATCACGCGTGGTGCCATGGGGGGACCAAGTGATGATTATCTCGACGTTGGCAAGATAACGCAGACTAAGTATTTTGGTGAAGCAAAACATGAAAGCATCTATATTGATGGTCATACGAAGCGCCTTTTGCAATCACAAATGGACCAGACTGTTGTTAAACCGGGACAGCTTGTCTATGGAGTTTTTGACTTTACAGCGAAGAACCCGGTACGAGTGACCGTCGTAATGTATCCGACGGATGCAGATCCGTATACGTTTGTTGATACTGCCAAGGTTTTGCCAAAAGATTCACAGCGCTTGCGTGGGACCTTTGCCGGTATGGATCGTGTACTCATGAGTGAAAAAAGTTATGATCCAGAGCGTGATGGCGCAGTCTATGTTACGATTGGTGATAATAAAGCTGATCGCTATCGTACAGGAATTGATGCAACAGATGGCAGTATCGTGACGAACTATGGTAACTATGGTGTGCTCTACAGTATTCATATTCCGACAAATGGACGGGAACGGACATCTTACTATCTGAGCCCGCGTGGCGGTGTCTATGCCGGTGCGATGACAGCACGTTCGGGAATACTTGGTGCAAAAAGTCTTGTGCTCACACCAAGCGGGACAACTTTTTTTGGCGAAAAACCAGGGCGTAATGATATGGCGGATCTTGGAACCTATAGTAATGTAAATTCCCTGTGGTTTGAGTATTCCCCACCAGGAGCATCTAATTTGCCAGTGGATATCATTTTGCTGCCAGCAAAGTAGGCCCTACTTGCACAGCAACGGGAAAAAAGTTACAATGAATAGAGAAAGCAAATTTGTACAGCAAGGAGGTAAGAAGAATGAAACACATTAAGACGGTTAACAAACCTTCCTTACAGCGTACTGTTCATACGGGCGGCTGTGGTGAATGCCAGGCGTCCTGCCAGTCTGCATGCAAGACGTCCTGCACTGTAGGAAATCAGGTTTGTGAAAAATAAGCAGGCGGCAAGAGAGGGCTGTGTAAACAGCCCTCTTTTCATGCTTGCATATTGGATCGATATGTATACAAGGTACAGCAGACTACGTAATTGTAGGGATAAAAAGGAGAAGCAATGAAAGCAAAAATACATAAATT
>DCFY01000083.1 GCA_002315155.1 Megamonas sp. UBA1792 | reverse complement strand
AAATGCCGTCCCGCAGCGCGGATGCAAAGTCGAAAATTTTTGCACATTTTCCACCGTAAGCGGCACACCTGCTTCATAGGCATGAATCGTCTTATGCTCTGCACCATGATACTGAAACACACGCTTGATATCCTTCATACGGGAAATCCCATAAATATAGACCATAAAAATCGCGAGACGCAATACGCCTTCCATAAGGTTCAGCAGAATAGGACTCGTTGTCGCCGCATGAAGATACTTTGCCGCACTTGTCGGAATGACGACAAAAAGCACAACAGCCATCGCAAGGGCAAAAAGAATCGTCCCCACCAGCTCTTTATCTGAAAGCTGCTCATCCTCTTCTCCCGCCATCTTCGCTGAGTACGACAGCGACTTGATTCCCAGTACAAGGGACTCACCAAGTGCCACAACACCGCGAAGCATTGGCTTCTTCAAGATAGGATAAGTATCACCTATTGACTTCACCTGATCTACTTTTACACTAATTTTACCCGATGGCTCTCTTACCGCAGTCGCCACAAGCTTCGGACCGCGCATCATGACACCTTCAATTACCGCCTGACCGCCTACCATCAATTTATTTTCCAACGGAATTCCTCCTTTTTTCCGGAATTACCGGTATCTACTTAGATAAATCAGATAAAAATGAAGCAGAGCATCTCTGCTCTGCCCTTTTTAAGATTATTTTTTTCCGTAACGCTTGTTGAATTTTTCAATTCTACCACCAGCTGCAGCATCACGCTGACGACCAGTAAAGAAAGGATGACATTTTGAACATACATCAATACGCATTTCTTCTTTTACGGAACCTGTCTTAAAGGTATTACCACAACCGCAAACTACAGTTGCTTCATGATATTCCGGATGAATTCCTTTTTTCATATCTGTGCACCTCACTTTTCCCAAAACCGGGAATGATACAAGCTCTCTATGCGAAAGCTTGGTTAGACCTAGCCTCCCGTTTCTGGGGTAAAGCCAGTCGCTTTATAAGCTTTTTCAGCAATGGACAGAACCCTGTTCATTACCCGATAATTATAGCATACTGCAAGAACACGTGCAAGCGTGCAATAAAAATTGCTTGAAAAAATTCACTAAATCATTGATAATAATAGTACACGGTCTTCAGACCTCCAGGAAAGAAGGAAATTTCATGGCAAAAGAAGAAAACAAGGAAATCATGCAGCATCAATGCAGTTTCTGTAAGCGTATGGTTACTATTCACGATCAATATGATCTGCCGATCTATGATCCGCAGACCGGATTCGCAATCTGCAAAAACTGCGTGCGTGAAGTCTATCATTATATTGAAGAAAACGAAGGTACAAAGGTTGTCGAAGAAAAAAAAGTTTTTGCCGCAACCCTCGATGATACAATTGCAAAGAACAAGCCGCACATCATCAAAAAATATCTTGATGAATACATCATCAATCAGGATCATGCTAAGAAGGTTTTGTCTGTCGCCATTTATAATCACTACAAACGCATGAAATATGGCTATCTTAAAGACGATTCCAGTACAGAAATCGAAAAATCCAATGTCATCATGCTGGGACCATCCGGTTGTGGTAAAACAGCTCTTTTGCAGCATCTTTCGAAGCTTCTTGATATTCCATTTGCCGTAACGGATTCATCCAGCCTAACCGAGGCTGGCTTTGTCGGTGCCGATGTAGAAGTTGCTGTACGAAATCTCTACTACGCTGCAGACAAGGACATTGAAAAAGCTGAACATGGCATCATTTACCTTGATGAATTTGATAAGATCGCTCGTAAGTCCGGGGCAAACAACTCCATCACCGCAGACCCTGGACATGAAGGGGTACAGCAGGCACTTCTCAAAATGCTTGAAGGCAGTGTCGTCGAATTTACTGCACGCGGTCAGCGCAAGCATCCGGAAGCACCGACCATTAAGGTTAATACGACAAACATTCTCTTTATCGTTGGCGGTGCTTTTGTTGGCATCGATAAGGTTATTGCCAAACGCCTGCATAAAACGGATGCAAACATCGGCTTCGGTGCCAAGGTTAAAAGCATGGACAATACACCAAAGTTTGATGAACTCATCAAGCAGGTACGTCCTGAAGATCTTATGAAATATGGTATTATCCCGGAAATCATTGGTCGTCTGCCAGTCATCTGCACCCTTGAAACACTTGATGAAGATGCCCTGCTGCGTATCCTTACCGAACCAAAGAACGCACCAATCAAACAGTATGAAGAACTTCTTGGAATGGATAACGTAACGCTTGACTTCAGTGACGAAGCACTGCGTGCCGTTGCCCAAAAAGCCATTGAACGCAAAACCGGTGCCCGCAGTCTTAAAGGTATTATTGAAGATATCATGCTTGACATTATGTTTGATATTCCAAGGTCTAACGAAGCCCGCAAGATAACAATTACCGCTGAGTGTATTAATGACGGTGCTCAGCCTTCTGTTGAAAAAATCGACGAACCATTGCCGAACAAATAAAAAGTTCTATATAAAAATCCCCGATAGGCACACACCACCAAGTG
>DCFY01000025.1 GCA_002315155.1 Megamonas sp. UBA1792 | reverse complement strand
GAAAATTAGAAATGGATTAAAAAAACTTGCAGAAAGAGGAACCTGCCGGTTATATGGCGAAGCTAACAACTTATGGTGATTTTGCTTGGGGGAAAAAATATGAAGCGTAAGCCAATGATGATAATGGCAGGAATCTTTATAGGAATATGCATAGCTGTTTTAGCAGGTATGTGGTATGTAAAGACACAGGCTTTTATGCAGACTGTTGGATCAATGGTTGCGCAGGAAGCAACAAAGCTTCTTGATACAGAAGTGGAAATCGGCAAAATACAGATTAACTCACTAGATTCATTTACGGCAGAGTCGGTTGTTCTCTATGATAAAGACGGGGGGGTTATGGCAGAAACTGAATCAGCACAAGTAAAGTTTAGTCTCTTGGCAATGTTTTATGAATCACCTGTGAAAGGAATTGAGGAAGTTCTCGTACGAAACCCAATGGTAGCAATTGAAAAAAAGGTGGATAATACGTGGAACTATGAAGATATTATTTCCAGGGATGAAAAGACAGAAAATGATTTTTCTGGTAAGGTTATTATTGAAAACGGAACGGTTACAGGGAAAATGGATGGCAACTCAATCAAACTTGATCAGGTTGAGGCAAATCTTGATTTTGCAGAACCTTCATCAATAAAATTACAAGCTTCGTTTAAGAATGGAGCAGCCACAGCAGAAGTATCCGGCAGTATTGGCCGTAATAGGCAGCTGCTGAGTATTCGCGGTGAAAATTTTATAGTAGAAGATTATGTAAAGTTTTTGCCGGAAGGAATTTTACCGGAAAACATAAAAATAGAAGCAGGGAAAATTGATAAAATCAAAGCCGAATTCTTTAAAAATGGCAATGCGGAGCTGCATATAAATGGGCAGGCAGAATTTAGCGGCGGCAAAGCTATGATTATGGATACAGCGGTCGAATCAATTGCGGGACTGGCAGTTTTCAATGAAAAAGATGTTTCCATATTTGCCAGTGCCAGTGCAGCTGAACAAAAATTTTCTGCACATGGGAAAATTCTTCTTGATACGGGTGAGCCTTATCTGAAGCTTATTGTTGAGTCACAGTCGTTTGATCCCAGCAAAATTCTTACGAATATACCGTTTCGCGGGGCAGTAGCATTTACAGCAAATTTGACAGGAACCATAGGAGATCCATCTGTACAAGGTGAGCTCAAAGTCAAAAATGGCGAAGCTTATGGATATGATTTTAGCAATGCTGCAGCGAAGGTGCGATTTAGTAAGAATGTGATTTTTGTTGATGATTTTACCGCAGAGGCTTTTGGCGGACGGTTTACGGTAGAGGGTGAATTTGATACCGCAACACTTGCTTATAATGCACACGTGAAAGCCGAAAATATTGATGCCAGTGTATTAAAAGACTATGCACCGGGTTTTGTCGGGAGCATCTCAGCTGATCTTGGTGCTCATGGTCAGGGAGCAGATGTTGAGAATCTTGAAGTCTATGGGACCGCCGACGTAAAGAATGGTACATATAAAGGTGTTGCTTTTAATGATGTGAAAGCATCTTTTTATAAAAAAGGTTCAGATGTCACAATTGATTATCTAAGTGCAAAGCTTGAAAATGGTGGGGAGATTGGCATAGACGGCACGATGCGCAAAAATTCTGAGCTTGATCTTGATTTTTATGGTTCCCATGTAGATATGAGTCTTATAAAGAAATTTGTGGAACAGGCAGATATTAGCGGGTTCGCAGATTTTCAGGGCGAATGTCATGGTAGTATCGACAATCCGCGCATACGGGCGGAGTTTAGTGCAACGGATGGCATGCTTTTCAAGCAGCCATATCGTTCTCTGCATGGCTCGGCAGGTGGAAGCCTTGATGGTGTTGGTGTTCGTGATTTCATCATGGAGAATGGGGACGAATCCTTCACTACTATACATGGTATTGTCGGCTTTACAAATGATAAACGCGTTGATCTTACAGTTGATACAAAGGGATCTCGTATGGAGAATGTTGCAGCACTTCTTGCACCAAATCAGCCGCTTACGGGTAATGTTGATAACATCGTGCATATTACAGGAACTCTGGATAACATCGAGGCGGAGGGGTACATTCATTTTTATGAAGGCAGCTACCGTGGAATGCTTCTTACGTATGCGGATGGGGATTACAAACGAAAAAATGGCATTACGACGTTATATGACTTCCATCTTGTTTCGCCGCTTATTGATGTTCGGATGAATGGAACAATTGATACGGAGAATAATCTTAATCTTATTGTGACAGCAGATGATATTCAGCTTGATAAGGCAGGTGCACATCTTCCTTATCCGGTAAGCGGTAAGGCAAAGTTTAAAGGCCTTGTAAGTGGTACGGTAGACGCACCTGTATTTGAAGGAGATTTAACGGCAGATTCGCTATTGTTTAATGGGCAGGAAATAAAAAATGCTCATGGGAAGGTGGCCTATCGGGCGAGTCATCTTCACATAACCTCCTTTGGTTTTGAGCAGAATAATGGGAAATTTGTTATGAATACCATGGTAAATGTGAATACGACAAGGATTAACGGCCGTATTGATGTGAATAACGCGGATGTCAATGCACTTTTGGCGATGGTAAATCAAAAAAATGATGTGCTTACGGGACGACTTAACGGGAGTGTCGACATTGGTGGAACGACAACTAATCCGCAGGCACATTTGATCGGTTCCATGGAGAAGGGTGCAATCAAAGATTATGCGCTTAGCCACATTGCAATTGATGCGAGCCTTACCGATCATGTACTTCAGATTAATAAGTTTTATGGTGAGCAGGGCAGCGGCAAACTGGCTATACAGGGAACAGCAGATCTCAATGGGGAACTGAATGCCCGGATATCTGCGCAGGGAATCAATGCAGGATTACTTACCCGCTTGATGAACCTCGATATGGATACAAGAGGAACGCTGGATTTTGATGCACAGCTTGGCGGTACGGTAGAAAATCCATCGGCAGATGTTTCGGTTACCATTACAGGCGGCGGTATTGGTGCGACGACCTTTGATTCACTGGCAGGCTTGCTGAATCTAAAAAATGGAATTGTTAGTGTAAATCAGTTAATTGTTCAAAAAACAGCAAATAAAAAAAATTATAAAATCAGTGTTTCCGGATTGGTTCCCTTAGCAGCGCTTAAATCGAAGCCATGGGAAATGCCGGAAAACTATGAACAAATTAGTCTTTATGTTTCCCTGGATGATGCCGATATGAGCATCTTGCCAGTCCTCTCCAAAGAGGTTGACTGGGCTATTGGTCCAATGGATGGAGGCGTAAAGATTACCGGAACGTTGGCACATCCGCTTTTTAAAGGTGGTATTCATCTTAAAGATGGTGCAATTAAATTAAAGTCATTGAAAAATCCAATTACAAATATGAAAATGAACATTGACTTCAATGGTGATCGTATGACGGTAAACGATTTTTCCGGCAAAATGGGTGGCGGTACGTACAGCCTTACAGGCTCAACTATGATTACGGGCGGTGGGCTGGCTGACTATAATTTTGTTTTGGATATGAAAAATCTGGGAGTTGATTCTGCTTTTTACAAAGGGCCTCTTACGGGTCAGCTCACGGTGAATGAAGGTCAGTTTTTTGGCAGAACAGCACCAAAGGTCACTGGTAATATATTGTTTGAAAATACGATGATATCAATTCCGGCAATACCCAATAGCAGTGGTGCCTTGCCTCGTGTTTTGCTGGACGTGAAATTTCAGCTTGGTAAAAAAGTGCGCTTTTACAGCCCGTTTGTTGGTGATATGCAGCTTGCCGGGTCGGCACATTTTGGTGGATCGACAAATCATCCGCAGGCCTCTGGAGAAATTTCTGTACTGCGTGGTACGGTAAACTATTTAAAGACGGTATTCACTATACGAGAAGGGGAGGCCTATTTCAATCAAGTAGATTCGTTCTTTCCAAGTATCGTTCTTCGGGCAGATACGAAGCTCACCCAGACCAAGGTCTACCTTGCAATTGACGGACCGGCAGATAATATGACAATTCATCTTGCATCAAGTTCGGAAATGAGTGAAACAGAGCTTATTCAGCTTCTTACTTTGCGCAGCGCGTATAAGTCAAATGAAGATAATTCTAATCTCAACTCACTGTTGGATGTTGGTTTGCAAATGAGCTTTTTGAGTGAAGTTGAGGGAATGGTACGTAATACATTGAATCTTGATGAATTTAGTGTTGAACGTGATACCTCGACAAATAAATCTGCGGGCAACTTAAACAGTGAGGTGTATAATGTAAAGATGGGAAAATATTTAACAGAGAAGTTTATGGTAAGATATATACAAGGAGTCGGAACGGATACCCGCAAAATTGGTATTCAATATGATCTAAATGATCATATGAGCCTTACCGCGGATAAGGATCAGAAAAATGCTTATACAGTTGGGATAGAGGCACGACTAAGTTTTTAAGGAGGTGAGTGGAATGCAGCTCGGCGAATACATGAAGGAACTTAATAAAGTCAGGTTGCTTGAGCCACAGCGGGAAAAAGAACTGTGGCAGGCCTATAAAGTAGAAAAAAAAGATGAAGCGCGGGGGATTCTTATTGAGTCGTATCAGCCACTCGTCTTCAAAAATGCTATGCAATTCCAGCACTTGGACAATATCATGGATGTTATTCAGGAAGGAACCGTTGGTTTGATTGAAGCTGTAGAAAGCTATGATTTTTCACGTGGAACGGCATTTAGCCTGTACGCGATGCATCGTATACGGGGCCGTATGCTGAACTTTGTCAGGAAGGAAGGACATTCGGATATTACCTGTATTGATGGGCAGTGTAATGATAGTAGTGACTTTTTGACAAAAGAACTTATTGTGGATACATCTGTTTCAGTTGATGAACAGGCAGAGCACCACGTGCTTGTCACGCAACTGCATAATGCGATGCAGCGTTTGCCGCAAAAAGAACGTATTGTGCTGGAAAGTGTTTATTTAAGGAGCAGGGACATTCAGGAAGTTGCCGATTCTCTCAATGTAAGCACCTCACATATCTATCGGTTGCAGAAGACTGGAATTCGCCGTGTACGCGGTATGCTGGCAAAATTTATGCAGTATTGGTAAAAAAAACACGTAGCGATGAATTGGAGAGGAAATAGGCTGATTTACTATGAAATCTTTAGATAAAAAGAGAAAAACGCGTTTAATGACCTATTTCCCGTATATGGTGTCTGTGATAAAATAAAGAGATTGCCGGAATATATAGTTATCCAGGGTTGGAGGAGGTTGACGTTATGACGGACGGCAGGAAACGTTTTAAAAAGCATGTTACAGCAGCAAAGGAATGGTTGGGAAGAGCAGAACATTCTCTTGATGAAAAGAATGATATCAAGGGTGATCTTAATCTTATGCTTGCTCAGGCCGAAATGCAGCGTGCCAGGGAAACAAAATACCCGAAAAAGAATCATACGTGGATAATGAGGCTGACTCCGGCAGTACTTGCGGCAGTTATTGTGTTTGGCGGTATGGGACTATTAAAAGAACAGGAAAGACCTGTGGTACAGCCAATCAAAACAATAGCGGAACAGGAAGCTTCGTCACCAGAGAATGCTGTACCTGTTACAGTGAAAGAAACTACAGCAGTGAAAACGCAGCAGATAGCACAGTCAGCAGAGAGAGAAGTGCAGCCGATTGAAGAGAAAACGGTACAGCAGACTGTGCCAGCGGCTGTTCATGATCAAAAAATAGAAACTGAGACACTTATACAGAAGGTGGATATTCCACCGGAGAATATGCAAAAGCTTATGCGGGCAGCCGGTAAGACTTTGCGGGCACAATGATGTATGCACAGAGAATCATATAGAATACAGACTATTTGGGAGGTTTGACCTTTGAGCAAGAAGAAATACAAATCGCTCGTCTGCGCAATTGCATTGGCAACGAGCTTTGGTACAATACAGAGTACGCCGGCTTATGCGGAAGAAATGGAAGCTGCAGAAACCACACAGTCGGCAACAGCTGTTGCCGATGCAGCGGCAGGCACACAACCTGCCGAACAGCAGGATTCAGAACAACCGCCAGTTGACCAGCCAGCGGCGAAAGAAGGGCAGCCAGCGGCACCTTCAGATGGAGTACCGTTGGGGAAACGTGACGTAAAGATGACTGCATGGCAGGTTGAAAGACCGCAGGAACATGCGGTTTCTCAAGCAATGCATGACTATGTCGGTCAGACCATCGTCAGTGCGGATATCGGTGGCCT
>DCFY01000069.1 GCA_002315155.1 Megamonas sp. UBA1792 | reverse complement strand
ATGCTTTTTCCCTGTGTAATAAACTCTACTGCCTTCAATGTACCATTGAGCGGCACATAAAATACTTGCTGCAGCTGCTTGGCAAATCGTACACCAAGCTCCGTTCCAAGCTGTCCTGTCTGATCTATAATTGGCAGAATCGCAATACGCTTTGTATGCACCGCACTGTCGGCAAAGCAAATTGCCGTCAGTGACACAACCAACACGGTAAGTAAACAAATTCGTAAGATTCTATACATCCTATCAGCCCCTTTTCTCTTATTATACTCTACCGTTATCAGAAAATACAGTGATTAATCCGGCCTTTCCAAAGACAAAAGAACAAGATTTCCCTCATACAAAATGGCAAAAAGCAAACTGCGAAAGCTTCGACCTGTTTCACAAAAAACAAACTTAACATATTCATAATAAAAACATAACCTATGCCTTTCCATAAAGTACTAGAATAAAAGAAAACAATAGATTCTAATAATGGAGGGATTTTTGTGGAACAAAAAAAACATTTACTTGATTTATTTCAGGAAAAAGACAAAGGCATCAGTCGTCGACTTTTTTTGCAAACGTGTGGTGCGTCTCTGGTAGCCGCCAGTTTACCGATCAACCTGACAAAAGTATTTGCTGCAAACAATACAGTACCAGATCATATGACACTTACGTGGGATCTTGACCCAAGAACTACACAAACCATTGCCTGGTGTACACCAACAAATACCGAAGCCGGTACATTGCAAATCATCAAAACAAGCACCTACCAAAAAAACGGCTGGCAAAAAGCGACTTCGGTACAGACTGAGCATGAACTTTTTCAAACAAACACCGACAATGTAATACTTCATTATGCTACCGCAACAGCCCTGACTCCTGGAACAACCTATACATACCGGGCGGGTACCGAAAATAGTTGGAGCGAACCTATGCAATTCTCTACACAGCCAGAGCAAGAACTGCCTTTCAAATTTCTTGTTTTCGGTGATTCGCAAAGCGGACAGCCAAAAAACCCGGAATATGGGCCGTGGAAACAAACCATTAATAATGCATATGCTGCGAACAAAGATGCCGCATTTTTTATGAATGTCGGCGATCTTGTTGAAATTGGTCAGGACTATGCTCATTGGAAAAACTGGTATGCTGCTGCAAAAGATGTCATAGAAAAAATTCCCAGCATGTCAGTACCAGGAAACCATGAAACCTATGATGTCCCGGAAGAAAATCACTCTGTTCTACCAATTTATTTTAAAAAACAGTTACATTTACCAATGAATGGACCTGATGCACTTAAAGGACAAGTATATTCTTTTGAGTATGGCAATGCACATTTCGCTGTTATGGATAGTCAATTTGACGAAGAACATTCCTATGTTGACCATATGCTGGAGCTACAGGCAGACTGGCTTGATAAAGACCTTACTGCCAGTAAGAAAGCCTGGAATATTGTTCTTTTCCACAAAACTCCATATTATAATAAAGCTACACGATCAAACGAACAAGTAAAAGCTATCTTAACGCCAATTATTGATAAACATCATGTAGATCTTGTCATCAATGGGCATGATCACGGATATTCGCGTACGTATCCAATTTATCAGGATACGTTTGTTGACAATCCGGCAAAAGGAACCATATATCTTGTTGCCGGACGCAGCGGCAATAAATATTATACCGATTTGTCTGCCAAAGTTTGGGATGCTTTTTTCCATGATCCGCAGGCTGAACCAAATTATGTGACAATTACGGTTGATCAGCATGTACTTAACATAAATGCCTATACACAAAGTGGTGAATTAATTGATGCATATTGTGTCGATAAACAAAAACAAATTGATACACCACAGACAATTTTGCCGGAACGTTCGAATAACACGCTTTTAGTTGTTTGGGGCAATCTGTTGCAAACTCCGCTGGTTTCAGTTTATCCACAAAAAATATCCCAAGTCTGGCATCTTCCACTACGTAGTTTTATCGAATTTATTGGAGGGCATATGGAGGATGACAATGAGGGCAATATTATTGCATCCTACCAAAAAACAACAGCAGCACTAAAACTTAACGATACACAGTCAACTCTCAATCAGGAAGATCATACTTTAACGTACCCGCTTACTCTGGTTGGGGATACAGCAATGATTTCTGTTGATGATATCAACGTACTATTTAACTTCCACAGTCGTTATGACAAAACAACCAATATGCTTTTTCTCGTAAAATAACAAAAAAATACACAGTCCTGACAAAAAGGTGTTCATCATGAACGCCTTTTTTGTTAGTACTGTATATCTTTCGGCAAGTAGAAATTCCTTATTTTACAAAATGTTTTTCCAAGGTATATGGTAATGACAACATGCCTTAATTTCTTATTCAATAATCAAAGTCTAAGGTATACTAATAATTCGCTATTTTCACTTCATTTATCTGCCGCTTTTATTGCTTTTTTCAATGCCTTATAAATTTTCTCATCGCTGCCGTCGGTATTAATCCCGCCAATATGAATAGACGGCTTGATTCTACCATGAAAATCGCTGCCCGCCGTCATGAGCAGATGATGCTTTTCTGCCTGCAGTTTGTAGAACGCTGTTTGGTGCGGAGTGTGGTAGCTGCTAAAAACCTCAATACCACAAATGCCCGTTGCAATGATTTTTTTGAGCAAGCCTTCATCTTCTCCAATATTATTTCCCGGATGCGCAAGTACGGCAATACCACCTGCCGCCTTAATTGTACTAACCGTTTCCTGCAGTGACCGATACTCAATATGCGCATAGGCAGGTTTGCCCTGTGCACAGATATCCCAGTAGAAATTCACATAAGGATTATCGCTGCGTCTGCCGCCAGAACGAAATGGCTTTAAAAGTTCATTGTCTGCATTGCGTTTATCTTTCAGTGCAGCCTCGGCAATCATTTCGCCTTCGATAATGCCTTGGTTCGCAAGTTCCTGCACCTTTTTTTTATCCACAAGGATGCCGAGTTTTTGCACAAGCGCAAGACGCTTTATTCCGGCGGCTTTTTCCTGTATTTTCAGTGACTGCTCAATCTCATCAAAAATCATTTTACTGCCGACTATATCTATACCATAGCCAAGCACATGCAGGTTTGTACCATTGATATGGCAGTCGAGTTCGACTGACGTTATGAGTTCAATGTCCATTTCCTTTGCCGCTATTGCAGCAGCCGCAACGCCACGAATCGAATTATGATCACTTACAGCCGCAACTTTCACATCAGCATCCCGGCAAAATTTCATGAGTTCCTCTGGAGAAAACTCCCCATCCGTACTGATTTTTGAATGCATATGAAGATCGATTTTACTCATTTTCAAGATCTCGCTTTCTTCAATATTATAGTTATTTTTTCATTGTTCACCAGCATAATCGCAACGACAAACAATATAACCCAGGGAAAAATCTCTATGGATGTTTTTTCTGCCACTACACCAAACAGCGGTGGCATAAACGTCCCGCCAATATATGCACAAGCCATCTGCACTCCCATAAGCCCTTGTGATAATTCCCTGCCAAACCGCAATGGTGTTTCAAACAGCATCGCTGGATAGATAGGTGCAAGTCCCATTCCTATCAGCAGAAATCCGATAACGGTAAACTGCGAAAACGGCAGCAGCAGGACCACCCCGCCCAGCAAACAAATCACTTCTCCCAACCGGATCAGAAGTGTATTGGACAGACGCAGTGCAAAAATCCCCGAGATAAAACGCCCTGCCGTGATTCCCATATAAAAGACAGCACCCCAGATCGCTGCCTGCTCTACCGTAACATGATGATACCGGACAAGATAGCTGCTGCCCCAAAGTCCGGCAATGACTTCCACCGTACTATAGCAAAAAAAAGAAAATAATGCACAATGTACACCACGTATTTTTAGCAATTCACGCAAGGATCGTCGAGCCGCTTCTTTT
>DCFY01000048.1 GCA_002315155.1 Megamonas sp. UBA1792 | reverse complement strand
ATCCAATGGAAGTATTTCATACAAAGGCAGAAGGTACTGTAGAATATACGTCACTTCTCTTCATACCATCTCACGCACCGTTTAATCTCTATCATACAGACTATGAGCCGGGTGTGCAGCTTTACTCGCGTCATGTGTTTATTATGGATAAGTGCAAGGATCTTTTGCCGGATTATCTGCGCTTTGTTAAGGGACTTGTTGATTCACCGGATCTGTCGCTTAATATTTCGCGTGAACTCCTTCAACAAAGTCGTGAACTCAAGCTCATTGGTAAGAATTTGGAAAAGAACATTTTAAAAACACTTGAACGCATGCTTAAAAACAATCGGGAAAAATATGAAAAGTTTTGGGCGGAATTTGGTAAGTCTCTTAAGATTGGTATATATAATAGCATGTATTCGGGGAATGATACTGTTGATAAACTCAAGAACCTCTTGCTGTTTGCAACATCAAAGGATGATAAAATCAGTTCACTCAAGGAATATGTAGGTCGTATGCCTGAAAGTCAGAAGAAGATTTATTATGCGACGGGTAAAGACAAGGATATGATCGAACATCTGCCACAAATGGAACTTTTGCGTGAAAAAGGAATTGAAGTTATCTTCCTGCTTGATCCTGTCGATGAGTTTGCTATTGAAACCATTCGTGAATACGATAGCAAGCAGTTCCACTCGATCAGTCGCGGCGATCTTGACCTTGATGATGTGGAATCCCAGGAAGTGAAGAAAGAAACGGAAGATATTACTAAGAAGAACGAAGAACTTATTAAGGATATTAAGGAAACACTCGGAGGGAAGATTTCGGATGTTAAGGTCAGCAATCGACTGAAATCCAGTGCTGTTTGCCTTGTCGCAGATGAACAGGGACCAAGTATTGCAATGGAGCAGGCTTTTGCTGAAGCTAATAATCCAATGTTCAAGGCAAAACGTATTCTGGAAATCAATCCGCATCATGACCTCTTTACACGCCTCAAGTCATTGCATGAGGTTGGTAAAGATACTGCGGACTTCAAGGATTATTGTGATCTTCTTTATACTCAGGCACTTCTTATTGAAGGTATTTTGCCGGAAGATCCAATTGCTTTTGCAAATAAACTGGCTAAGCTTATGGCTAAATAATAAAACAGTTGCTAGAATAACGAAATCGCAACAACAAAAGTAAAATTTTGTTGTTGCGATTTTTGTTTGTATATATGCAAACCACTTTAAGATTTAGTCAAAAGTTTAAACACCAGAGCTCATAACAGATTGTTTATATTCGGTTGGTGTTTGCTGGAACATATTTTTAAAAGCACGTGAAAAGGTGGAATAGTCTTTGAAGCCGCAATCAAAGCAAAGCTTGGTGAGGGGGATATCATTGCGAATACAATCACGTGCCAGCAGAAGGCGTTTGTTTGTAATATATTGGTGAATGCTATAGCCGGTATCAATCTTAAACTTGCGCATCATGTAGTACTTGCTAAGGTAGAAACGTTGTGCGAGGTCATCAATTGTCAGCTTATCAAAAAGGTGGTTTTTGATATATTGCATGAGCTGTAATATTCTCTTGTCATACGTAGCCGAGTGCATTTCTTCGAGCTCGTGACCCAGCAGAGAACGGTTAAGCAAAATCATGAATTCAAGAAAAAGAATTCGTGCATACAGACCATTGGCAAAACCGGTATCCTGAGAAATGTTTTCAAGTTTTTCCATATGATAGAGAAGATCGTGGCTTTTACCAGGATTTAAATGCATGACGCTTGACTGTTTTTTTGCAAGGTCAAAGCAGTATGAAAGCTTATCGGTATTATCCTGATATTTTTGCAGGAAAACAGGCGATATATAGATGACGATGCGCTCATAAGGATATGCTGTATCGATTACAGGACGATGGATATCATTGTGGTTCACAAAAATAATATCGCGTGGGATAAGAGCATAACTTTTGCCTTCAATAATATAGTCAACTTTACCATTGAGGAAAAGAATAATTTTATCAAACGCGTGGTAGTGGAAAGGTATCCTGTGTAAGGGGATATCTTTAAGACGGAATATTTTGAAAGCATCAATGAGATAGCCCTTTTTTTCATATTCTTGCAAAAAATCACCTCCTAAAATAAGTATAGAGCATCTTTTGCAATATAGAAAGCATTTTTCCTATTTTTTTAGTATATTATGCCTGTTATACTAGAAATTAATGGAGGTGCAAATAAAATGTGTATGATATTGAAAATTTATGACCTTATGGGAATTGAATATATGGTGTATGATGTAGAGAAAAATAAAATGGAGTTTGATACAGAGCAAATACAGTTGCTTTGCAATCGTCATAATGGTGTTGGTGCAGATCGTTTTGTGATGATCATGCGAACGAGGCAGCAGCATATATCCTTTTGTATGTGCGATGAAGCCGGAAAAAGTGTAGAGATTAGCGATAAAGACAAAAGGTTCTTTACGTGTTATTTGCAAGATCAAGGTTATACAAGAAAGCAAGCTGAGGCTGTTGGAATGCTTGGGAATAAGGTAATACTTGATTTACAAATAGCAGTAGAAAAGGCACTTGTTACAGAGGTTCGGCTTACAGATACATTTGTGCAGAGAATGGAAAAAAAAGGTGAAAAGCAGGCGGGTTTTGCCTGTTGAAAAAATACAGGGAGGGATCGTATAAAAAACGATGCCTCTTTTTATTATATTGGTAATGTTTTTATGTGCCGGCTTTAATTGGTCTACATCTAAGTTCTGATAGTGCTGTTTATTTATATGATGTATAATAATAACAAATAATATACTGTTTATGGTAAGACATAGAAGGGATTGGGATGTATGCAGGAATACAAGGTTGCGGTCATCGCTGGTGATGGCATTGGACCAGAAGTGCTTCAAGAGGGGATAAAAGTACTTAAAAAAATTGTAGAGATAGATGGCTCTTTCAAAGTGAAGTTTACGGAGTTCCCCTGGGGCTGTGAATATTATTTAAAAAACGGTAAAATGATGGATGAAGATGGGATGGATAAGCTTAAAGGTTTTGATGCTATTTATCTTGGTGCAGTTGGTTATCCGGGTGTGCCTGATAATGTATCGCTGGGTGATCTTTTGCTAAAAATTCGTCGTGGATTCGATCAGTATATCAATCTGCGTCCGGTTAAGCTTTTAAATGGTGCACCCTGTCCACTAAAAAATATCAAATGTGAAGATATTGATATGCTTGTCGTGCGTGAAAATAGCGAAGGGGAGTATGCTAATGTCGGGGCACGTCTTTATGAGGGTACACCACAGGAGGTTGTCCTGCAAACGGGTGTGTTCTCGCGGAAGGGAACAGAGCGCGTTATTCGTTACGCCTATGAGCTTGCCCGCAAAGAAGGCAAGACACTCACGAGTATCAGCAAGGGTAATGCGTTGGGATATTCTATGGTGTTTTGGGACCAGATATTTAAAGAGGTTAGTAAGGAATATCCAGATGTGAAGATATATTCTTATCTTGTTGATGCAGCAAGTATGTTTTTTGTCAAGGATCCAAAACGATTCCAGATCGTTGTAACATCAAATCTGTTCGGTGATATTCTCACAGATCTTGGTGCAGCTATTTCGGGCGGTATGGGCCTTGCAGCTGGGGCCAATCTAAATCCGGAAAAGAAATTTCCATCCATGTTCGAGCCCATCCATGGCTCCGCACCGGATATTGCTGGAAAGGGTCTGGCAAATCCGCTGGCAGCCATATGGTCGATTAGTCAGATGCTTGATTTTTGGGGGCAGGAAAAGTGGGCTGTAAAGATTATTGCGGCGATTGAGCAAATTCTTGTTGAGAAGAGAGTACTTACACCGGATCTTGGTGGTAAAGCGAAGACAGATGAAATTGGTGCAGAAATCATTCGTCTTTTGCAGAAATAAAAGATTACAAAGTTATTGGAGGAGCGCATGAGATGCGCTCTTTTTTGTGTATGCAAAGACAAGTGATATGCGCTAAATATTATAATTTTGCCTTTTGTCGGGATTTCGATTACAATATAAATATGAATATACTGATGTCAGTATATAAAATGTACGAACGAGAAAGGAATAAAATATGATAACTTTTGCAGAACTTAATATCTCTCCTTCCCTTTGCGAGGTACTTAAGCATACAGGTATTACAGAGGCAACACCGGTACAGGAGGAATCGATTCCTGTCGTGCGCAGTGGTCGTGATGTTATTGTACAAGCACAGACCGGAACGGGAAAAACGCTGGCATTTCTTTTGCCTATCTTTGAAAAAATAAAGGTGAATGCACCCGCGATACAAGCACTTATCGTTACGCCGACGCGCGAACTTACGATACAGATAACGAAGGTCGCATCGCAGATTGGTGAAGCTGTTGGTGTAAATTGTCTTGCCATCTATGGGGGGCAGGATGTGGAGCGTCAGAAACAGAAACTTGGTCGTAATCCGCATGTAATTATCGGTACACCTGGACGTTTGCTTGACCATTTACGTCGCCGGACAATTGATCTTTCTCATGTAAACAAGGTTGTACTCGATGAAGCTGATGAGATGCTACATATGGGATTTGTTGAAGATGTAGAAACATTGCTCTCGTCCGTTGCATCAGATCGTCAACTTATGCTTTTTTCCGCGACGATACCGGATCGTATTCGTGGACTGGCGCGTCACTATATGCGCAATCCACAGCAGATTCAGATCAAAGCAGATCATATCACACTTGATGGGATCAAGCAGGTTGTTATTGATACGACAGAGGATACGAAGCTGGACAAGCTCTGTAATATGATTAATGAATATCAGCCATATCTTGCTATGGTGTTTTGTCATACGAAGAAACGTGTATCAGATGTTACGGTTGCACTTGCCCAGCGCGGTTATCTTGTTGATGAGCTGCATGGCGATCTTTCGCAGGTGCAGCGTACAATGGTCCTTAAGCGCTTTCGTACGGCAAAGCTGCAGATCCTTGTAGCTACAGACATTGCGGCACGAGGACTTGATATTGAGGGTGTTACGCATGTGTTCAATTATGATATTCCACATGACGCAGATGCTTATATTCATCGTATTGGCCGTACAGGACGTGCTGGAGAAAAGGGTATGGCAGTTACTCTTGTAAATGCACGGCAGTATGAATATCTGCGCCGTATTGAAGCCGGCATTCAGAATCGTATTCAGAAGCAAAAACTTGAACGTGATGGTAAATTGAAAGAATCGAAAAAGACAGAAGTTCCGGCAACTGAGGCAGCAAAGAAAAAAGTTTTCGTGCCCGGTCAGGACAGGGAGAAGCCACGCAGCAAATATGCGAATCGCAAAGGTGCGAGCCATGGCGGTACGAATGGCAGAAGCCGTCGAAAACCAATCGGCAAGCTTAAGACCAATCTGGGACATCGCTCAAAAATGAGTAAGCACTAAAATAATATAAGTTTTATAAGAATAATATTTGGTAAATGATGTAAAATAAAAAGAGATTGCCTTACGTACATTCATAAGGCAATCTCTTTCGTTGGGTTATTTTACAATTACATCGGTAAGTTTTATCTTTGGTACGTGATGGACATGGTTTTCATCGCGCCAGTATTTAATATTATCGCCATCATTGATTTCATCGATAACGATTTGCTCTTTGGGTTTACCAAGTGCGATGACGAGAAGAATTTCCAGATCGTCTGGTAACTGCAGTGCAGTTTTTATTTTTTCGCGATTAATATTGGCAAGCATACAGCCACCAAGATCTTTTTCAACGGCTCCAAGCAGGATTGTCTGTGCAGCGATACCGACATCGTAGGGACTGCCAATCTTATTGGTGGTATTTTGCAGCAGGATGATATAGCCTCCTGGACGTTCGCCAACTGCAGGTCCGTTCCATTCTTTGAGATAACCAGCCCAGTGCAGCTGGGGGAAGATTATTTCATTGCATTCTTTTGTCGATGAGATGTAATAACGCAAGGCCTGCTTGTTGGCACCCGAGGCGGTAAGACGCGCCATATCGACAAACTTTTCAAGTGTGGTATAGTCCAGGGATTCTTCTTCGTAGAAGCGTCGATAGCTTCTATTCTTTTTGACTAGTGAATACATCATAGATATCATTCTCCTTTTTATATTTAATTTACAGAAGGCCTGTATGACTTAATTCTGTTTTTATAGTGTAACCCTCTGTATGAAAAGATTCTTTGTAGAGAAAGTTATTCCTTCTGATATTGTGATATTTGTCAAAAAAATGGAGAAAAATAAAGGATTTAGAGAAATTAAGAAGAATTTAAGTAAAGTATAAATTAATTTAATAGGAGGATTATGCATGAAAAAATTAGTCCAGATACTTTTAGTCGTTTGTATGATGCTTATGAGCATGCAGGTTGTATTTGCTAATGCAGATAAGATCACAGTAATGGATGGTGCCGATTTGACATCGATTCATCGCTTGGCAATTGCTGCACCACAGTACACGCCATTAAAAGATGGCCCGGATAAGGCAGCTTTTACAAGTGTTCTTTATGATGCAAGTACAGTTGCACGCATGTATGTTGTTTCAAAAGATGATATGGAAAAGAATATTCTGCGTGATGCCAGTGTAGATATCAATACACTTGACAAAAGCCAGGCAGGCAAGGCTTTTAAAGAAAATGTAGCAAAGTATGCAGATGCTTATGTTGTCGCTACGGTTGCAAATAACAGCCGTGTAGTGTGCTTCTATGATGTTTATAAAGCGGGCACGAATGAACTTCTTTATTCTTATCAGATTGTTGCTAATAAATCCGATGCGGACACTGTAGCAACTTATATGGGGCTCACACAGCAGTTCTATAAGAACTTTGAAAGATCAGCACAGAAACAGATTAAAGATAATGAAAAAGATACAAAACATAAATAAAAAATATATCCTGGGGAGCCATTGCTTTCCAGGATATATTTTTGTTTAAAATTATAAAATTAATGTGCCAGATAAACAGGCTTGATTTTTGCATTTTCAGCAATTAGATCTGAAATATAGCCAGTACGTGCCATGGCATCGAGAACGACAAACTGCCGTTTTTTTGCCATGAGAAAATTAACATAGGGTGAGTAAAGCGATGGTGCATTTGGCAGGCCGGCCAGCATAGCTGCTTCTGGCAGGGAGAGTTCGTCCGGTTTTTTATCGAAGTAGCCGGCAGATGCTTCACTAATGCCATAGTAGTCTGAGCCAAAGTAGATGGTATTGAGATAAAGTTCAAGTATTTCATCCTTTGAGTAGTTGAGTTCCATGTCGATGGCAAGCAAAAGTTCTTCGGCTTTACGACCAAAGGAACGTTCATGTGAAAGAAAAAGGTTTTTTACAAGCTGTTGCGTGATTGTGCTGGCACCTTCTTCAATTTGCCCATATTGCAGATTAACAAGTGTTGCACGCATAATGCCTTCCATATCAAACCCATGGTGGGAATAAAAGCGGTTGTCTTCGACAGCAATGATTGCTTCCTGCAGAGGTGTGGCAATTTGGTCGAGTGGAATATAATCTTTTTTGTTGATTGCACGATTTACAGCGCGCTTCAGAAAAAGGACGCGGGAAATACGGTCAAAGGTGGAAATTTGCGGGGAGACATTTTCAATTTTTTGAGGAGTTGTTTCGGTAGGCGGCTGCTGTCCGGAAGGGGTCAGGATTAATGCGAGCTGATTTTTTACATTATTAAAACTTTGTGTGTCCAATAATTCCGTGCCGCCAGTGTAAAAGAAACAGACAAGGAAGATAAGACATAAGAAAAAAAGAAAACGTAAGAATTTCATAGGATCTCCTTTAGTATGAATCAATCAAATGTAGTAAATAAAACTAAACTCTATATGTATTATAACATTGGAACACTTGTTTTGATAGATGCGGAAAAGGGTTTTTATTGAGCAGGATGTACATAAATTTTAAATTATTACGTAAAATTACAAATTTCCTATTGAAATTTTATGCATATAAGATGTATAATTATTAAGTGATCTTTAGAAAAAAAGTTTTTATTGCTTGAGTTGTTAAAGGGGGCGTTTCGTATGAAAGTTAGTGTTATTGGGGCTACAGGGTATGCAGGGGCAGAACTCTTGCGATTATTGTATAACCATCCACAGGCAGAAGTTGTGTATATAACATCGGAAAGTCATACAGGAGAATCGATTTCATCGATATATCCTCATCTGTGGGGAATTTATGATCAGAAACTTATCAGCATGAAGGAAATGGACAAGATTGCTGAAGTTAGTGATTTTGTATTTATTGGTCTGCCAAATGGTCATGCAATGACTGTTGGCAAGGCATTGGCAGATACAAAGGTCCGTATTATTGATCTTGGGGCGGATTATCGCTTTAAAGATACGGCAGTCTACGAAGAATGGTATAAAATAGAGCATATGCATAAGGATGCAAAACGTGTCTATGGGCTTGCTGAGCTTTATCGAGATGATATAAAAGATGCGAAGATTATCGGCAATGCCGGCTGCTATACGACAGCGAGCATTTTAGCACTGGCACCGCTTGCTAAAAAACATCTTATTGATGTTAGTACGATTGTTATCGATGCGAAGTCTGGTGTATCCGGAGCGGGTCGTTCGGCAAAACTAGCCAATCATTTTCCGGAAATGTATGATAATTTCAAAGCATATAATGTCGGCGGACATCGTCATACTCCGGAAATTGAACAGGCACTTACGAATCTTTCGGGTGAAAATATTATTTTGAGTTTTACACCGCATCTTGTGCCAATGTCACGTGGTATTATGAGCACTTGCTATGCGAAGCTTAAACCGGGAGTGACGGCAGATCTTGTTGACAGGGCATACGAAGATATGTATGCTGATGAGTTTTTCATTCGTTTGCTTGGCCGTGGTGGTTATCCAGCAACGAAAGAAGTGCGTGGTTCGAACTTCTGTGATCTTGGCTGGCATATTGATAAACGTGTTGGTCGGGTTGTTGTTTTATCAGCAATCGATAATCTGGTCAAAGGAGCTGCGGGTCAGGCGATACAGAATTTCAATATTGCCTGTGGTTTTGATGAAAAAATGGGCCTGCTGAATGTTCCCATATATCCATGATTATTATGTAAAAAATATAGAGTTATTCATTATGAATTTGGAGGAAATCATATGTTTAAAGAAAATAATCCGGGAGTTACATTCCCAAAGGGATTTAAAGCCGCTGGTGTCAAAGCTGGTATCAAAAAGAGCGGGAATCTCGATGTTGCTTTGATTTATACAGAAAAGGAAGCTGCGAT